>JADDPU010000514.1 GCA_016781725.1 Rubrobacter sp.
TTAGGTCTTGCGGTCATTGGTCTCTCTTTCTCCTTTTCTTTCGGGCGGGCCACGCTTCATGGTCCGCCGCTGATCGCGCTACGGGTGTGCCGGTTTATCCGTCAACTGGTAGAGGTCGAGAGCTCGAGCTGCTGCTGCATGGCCAGAACGTCGAGCCAGCAGGACTTGAGCTTTATCTTCCCGTTCTCGCACGTCATGATGTCGACTCCAGGGACGGAGATCTGCTCGCCATTAGGTACAGCAACGCTATCTCCTATCCGCCATGGCAGCGCCAGCGTCGCCGTCAGCACCCACTCGCTAACGTAGAAGTCCTCCCGCACCGTGAGCCGCTTGGTCTCGAAGCGCTGGTCGGGCCAAGCCCGGATGAGAAAGTCGAACATCTGGCGCACGGCCTCGTGGCCTACCGCCGCATCGACGCCGCTCTGGTGAAGCTCGAAGACCGTGTCGGGGGTGTGCATGGACATGAGGGCGTCGAGGTCATGGTCGTTCCATGCGGCGCTGTATCGCTCGGCGAGCTCTCTGGTGGCCTCCAGTACGGTGGCGCTGCCGGCTTGGGTAGGACTCTTCATTCCAACTCTCCTCCTTTCCTCCGGGGCGGGACACCCTTCGTGGCCCGCCGCCAATTACGTTACGACTGTGACGTTATCTAGTTCTGAGAGGTAGGGACACCCCTCTTTTGGGGGATTTCTCCTCGTGACTAAGCTACAATGAGAGCGAGTGGCAGGTGTCAAGGCTGCCAAAGCCTTGTTCGGGGACGGTGGAACCGTGAATGCTGTCGATCTCGCCAACGAGCGGGTCTTCGCCGAGGTCAAGCGCCTCTGCCTCATGGGGCTCGACCCCACGACGCTGCGCCAGCGGGTCACCGAGCGGATGGGGAGAGCCGTACCGTACGAGGGGTACGTCGCCTTCACCATGGACCCTTCGAGCGGCCTTATCACACACGCGATCGTCAAAGACATGGGGGACGAGAGTAAACTTCGCGTCTTCCTCGAGCACGTCTGCTTCGAGGACGACATCCTCGAGTTCAACTGGATGGTGCGCAACCGGCTTCCGGTGGGGCTCCTCTCGGAGGCCACGGGAGGCAAGCTCGAGCACGCCCTGCGTTATCGAGAGCTGATAGGTCCCGCCGGTTTCGGTTATGAGTTGCGCGGCGCATTCAGTACGGGTAGCACAGAACTTTGGGGCGGGCTGTGCCTTTGCCGGGAGAAGGGACGCTCGGATTTTACCGCTCGCGAGGTAGCCTTCCTCCGCAGGGTCGCCCCGCACCTTGGTGCAGGCTTGAGAGCAGCCACCCTCCAACAAGAGCTTCATGACGACCAGGACAGCGACGACTCAGCTGGGGTTCTGGTCCTAGATCGGTGGGGAACGGTAGTGCAGCACAACGCGGCCGCCGAACGCCGACTGCGAGAGCTAGGAGATCTCGGGGCAGGGTGGCGAGAGGGTGAGGGCCTCCCGGCCCCGATCTGGACGGTGTTGGGCGCTCTAAAGAGAGCCCTGGGGCCCGAAACGGATCGAGACCTGAACAGTAACCCACATTTGAGGGTCAGGGCGCGCTCGGGCCGTTGGCTTACGCTTCAAGCCTCACGAACCGAGCCGGGTCCGAGCCGCCCTTCCGAGTCGGTTGTGATCATCGCGCCTGCCGCTCCCAAAGAAGTACTCCGCTTGACCGCGATCGGCTACGGGCTGAGCCCCCGCGAGCAAGAGGTGGTCGACCTGGCCGTCCGCGGGGCTTCCACAAGGCAGATCTCCCAGGCCCTCTACATCTCCGAGTACACGGTAAAGGATCATCTCTCCAACATCTTCGAGAAGGTCGGCGTGCGGGGCCGCAGGGCCCTCGTCAAACAGCTCTACCTCGACACGATCTTCCCCTAGTTCCCCGCGGACTGCAACGCGCTCGCGAGGTTAGGCGAAAATCTCCCTGACCGCGAGCTCGAACCCGGGCACTACGTCTGCGCCGTCCAGGACGTCGGTTTCGGCGAGGACGACGATGTCGGCCGGTGACTTGTACACGGTCGCCGACCGCTGGCGGGGGTTCACCACGACCACCATCTTCGTACCGGCATCCAACCAATCGAAGACCTTCTCCTCGACGTCCGCGTAGCTGTCGCCGGGTGATATTACCTCGACGGCCAGATCCGGCGCCTCAGGCCAGAAGCCTTCTACCTCCCCAATCGCGTCGACCCGGGCGCGACTTACGAAAGCCACGTCCGGCGCGCGCACGGTGTCTGGGTCGGTGGCTAGCTTGAACCCCGTCTCGGCGGCGTACACGGCACCGAGCCGGTTCTCGTCGACGTGCCGGGCCAACCGCCACGCGAAGCTCATCGCCACACGTCCGTGCACATTCCCCGCAGGATTCATCCGCCGCAACTCTCCCCGTACGAGCTCGTACCGGAACCCGTCGTCGGGTATGTGGAGTAGCTCTTCCGCGCCGACCTGTTGGCGGACCACGTCCATACGGTCATTCTAGCAACGTCGAGATGACAAGAGTCGTTTTGCCCCGCTAAGCTTGCGTCCCCGTCATCTTCCTGGCATCCAGCAGG
>JADDPU010000223.1 GCA_016781725.1 Rubrobacter sp.
CCTCCCTTCTCACCTTATTATTACTATCTAAACCATATATTTATTAGAATAATAATAATAATAAGGCCTGTGGATATGTGGATAACCGCCGAAATACACTTTACCTAAGCCCAATGAGCGCCGCGACGCCTGTGGATAAAAATGTGGATAACCGCCCGTTTCTTGTGGACAAATTGTGGATAAGTCCCGAGTTATCCACAGGGTGGAGTTATCCACAAAGTTATCCACAGAGTTATCCACAGCTCGGACCCCTCTTATCCACAGGTTTATCCACAGGCTGTTACGCTTTGTATTCTTATACGCGTTGCTGGATGCTTTACTTGTCCACAGCGAGCCGGGGTTATCCACAGAAACTGTGGATAATCGCGGGGAATTGTGGATAAGTAGACGGGGGTAGCACGAGGGCGCGGACGGGTTCTCCACAGGCCAACCCTCGAGCTGTGGACAGGGTGTGGATAACTTAGCATGAATATGCTTCTGCCGTGTTGCAATCTCCCTACCCTGGGGGGAGGGGATTTGGTCATCTCTTGCTTTTGATCTGCTGGGTGATCTCGTGTATCTGGGAGAAGACGTCGCGGTCGCTGTTGATGAGGTTGGCTATCTTTGCGGTGGCGTGCATGACCGTGGAGTGGTCGCGGCCGCCGAAGGCCTTCCCGATCTTGGGCAGCGACTCGTCGGTGAGCTCGCGGGAGAGGTACATGGCTACCTGGCGGGGGTAGGCGAACCCTTTGGAGCGGCTCTGGCCGATGAGGTCGGCTTTGGAGACCACGAAGTACCGGCAGACCTCGAGTTGGATGAGCTCTATGGGGATCTCGCGGTAAGCCTGGTCGGGGAGGATATCCCTGAGGACCTCTTCGGCGAGGGCGACGCTGACCTGCCGCCCGTAGAGCGAGGCGTAGGCCAGGATGCGCACCAGGGCCCCCTCCAGCTCGCGGATGTTCGTGGAGACCTTCGAGGCTATGAACGTCAGCACCTCGTCGTCCACTTCCAGGCGGTCCATGATCGCCTTTTTGCGCAGGATCGCGATCCGGGTCTCCAGGTCGGGCGGCTGGATGTCCGTCACAAGCCCCCACTCGAAGCGGCTGACGAGGCGGTTCTCCAGCGTCTGGATATACTTGGGGTGCCGGTCCGAGGCTATGACGATCTGCTTGTTCTCCTCGTAGAGGGCGTTGAAGGTGTGGAAGAAGGCCTCCTGGGTCTCGACCTTGTTCTCGAGGAACTGGATGTCGTCGACCAGGAGCACGTCGTTCTCGCGGTAGCGCTTCTGAAACTCGAGGGGCGCGTTGTCCCTCATGGAGTTTATGAAGTCGTTGGTGAACTGCTCGCACGTGACGTAGCGGATCTTCATGGTCGGGTCTTGGTCTTCGACGTAGTGCCCCACGGCCCGCAACAGGTGGGTCTTGCCGAGCCCCACGCCGCCGTAGATGAAGAGCGGGTTGTACACGACGCCCGGGCTCTCCGCCACTGCCAGCGTGGCGGCGTGGGCGAACCTGTTGCCGGCCCCGATCACGAACGTGTCGAACGTGTACTTGGCCTTCAAGGACCTCGGCGTCCGCGCGTTCAGCACGGACTCCGCGCCCGTCGCGGCCGCGCCGTTGCCTGAGGAGTGCGAGCCGGGCCCCGCGACGCTGACCACGAGGGAGGTCTCTCCCCCGACCACGGAGCTCAAGACCTCTTCCAGGAGCGGCCTGAAACGGCTCTCTATGTACTCCTTGGCGAAGGTGTTGGGGACGGAGATCTCCAGCCGGTCCTCCTGCAGGTCTACGGGACGTATGCCCTCGAACCAAACGCGCAGCGAAGAGACGTCTATCTGCTCGGAGGCGCGGTCTAGCACCTGGGTCCAGACCTGCTCTAACCTACCGGCCACTGCCTACTTCACCCAGCTGTTGACGATGGTCTCGACCAGGTCCCTGCCGAGCGGCGAGACGAGCCGCTTGCCAGAGTCGTCGGCCAACACCAGACCGTGCTCCTCCAGGACGGAGAGGTCCCTATAGGCGGTGCTGACGCTTATCTCCAAGCGGTCGGCCACGGTCGAAGGGCCGACCTCTCCGCATTCGAGGACCGTGATCAAGACCTTCTGTTGTCTCTCGGAGATGTTCATCCGCGGCACGCCGTCCGGATATCTCCTCTGGGGGGCCGTCTTCCGCGGCGGCTCCGCCTCCCTGCCTGCCGGCCGCTCGCCGGTGACGGAGATGGTCGTCACGGTGCCTCCGCCGAGGTTGTCCTCGATGGTTACCGTACCGCCGACCTTCTCGGCCGCCGCGCGGGCTATACCGAGGCCCGCGCCGACCCCCCGGATCTCGCCCAAAGCCTCGGGCTCCGCGCCGCTGAAGCCGTACTCCATAGCCCGATCCTTGTTCTCGACCCCTGGTCCCTTGTCCGAGACGCGCACGACGTTGCCGCCGTCGAGGACTGAGATGACTACCCCTCGGTAACCGGCGTGTATGAGGTTCTCGACCACCTCGCGAACTGCATCCTCGGGGACCTTGCCCCCCGCCTCCTCGACCTTGCCCATCACGAACCTGGTGAACTTGGGCGTGGCGGATCGCGGGTTGGCCGCGGCGACCTCGGTCACCTCCGGCTCGCCGCCCGGCGGGTAGACCGCGACGCGTACCCCTACGCCCGCCGGATCCCACGCCTCCCTTGTCCTCTGTGCGTGCATCATCCCCGACTCGGAATTTAACTCACGCCTCATCGCAGCGCTATAGCTGGAGAGAATAAAAGTAGCTTTTGCAGCCTATTAACGTGTTTATCCACAGTTTTATCCACAGGCTGTGGATAAACGAGCGTGATATGCCTCACCGGGGGGCGCGGGCTACGATATCGGGCGTCTCCAACCCCTCTACCGGCCCAACGAACTGTGAATTGCTTCCCCAAATAACCGCCTGTTTGCAGGAGTTTTCTGAATATATCCCTTTAGGAGGTGGCGTTTTGCACCCGCGTTTCGCGGGGGCGGCGCCTGGATGGTGCTGGCGGCTTCGGATATACTCTCGCGAGCAGCCTGGAGACTTCGAAGTGCCCGTAGAGGAGTTCAATGAAGCGCACTTATCAGCCTAATCGTCGCAAGAGAGCCAAGACGCACGGTTTTCGCAGCCGCATGAGTTCGGTCGGCGGACGCAGGGTTATAGCAGCCCGCCGGCGCCGGGGCCGCAAGCGCCTGGCCGTCTGACCGTTGCCGCGGGGTAAGCTCACGCGCCTGACCGACTCCCCCGAGTTCGAGAGGGTGTACAGACAAGGCACTGCGTTCAGGGGCAGGCTCTTCTCCGTGCACGCGTTCCCCAACGAGCTCGGCACGCCGCGTCTGGGGCTCTCGGTCTCCAAGAAGGTGGGCAACGCGGTAACGCGCAACGTAGTCAGGCGGAGGCTGAGAGAGGTGTTCCGTTCGACCGTCGGGCGGAGGCCCGAGGGCCTGGACCTCGTGGTCTCCGCGAGGCCGCCGGCGGCGGGGGCGACGTTCGACGAGCTCAGCCGGGAGTTCATCAAGGCGTTAGGTAAGATAGGCGGCGCGGAGAAGCGTCGTAAGGCTTGAGGTAGGCTAGCGTTTTGGTGAGAAGGGCGAGTATAGGGTTGATCCAGGTGTACCGCAGGTTCCTCTCCCCCATGCTCCCGCCGGCTTGCAGGTACACGCCGAGCTGCTCGCTCTACACGCTCCAGGCCATAGAGAAGTACGGCGCGCTGCGAGGCATAACCATGGGCGTCCTCAGGGTGCTCCGCTGCCACCCGTTCGCCAGGGGAGGATTCGACCCGGTAAGATGAAGACCGCATGATCAACGCGATAGCAGACTTTTTCCAGAGGCTGTTCAGCCCCGTGGTCGACGTCCTCGGGGTCGCGCTCCTCTACTTCCATCAGACGCTCGGCGCCCCCTGGTGGTTGAGCATCGTGATGCTGACGGTGATAGTCAGGACCCTGCTTTTCCCCCTGACGGTGAAGCAGGTAAGGAGTATGCGGGCGATGCAAGACCTCAAGCCGGAGATGGACAAGGTCAGGGCGCAGTACCGCGACAACGTCCAGAGGCAGCGGGAAGAGATGGCCAAGGTCTACCAGGAGCGGGGCGTCAACCCTCTGGGCGGGTGCCTGCCTATCCTGGTTCAGATGCCCATATTTATCGGCATCTTTTATGTTATCCGTCAGTTCGGCGGCACGCCGGGCCGCACCGACCCGGAGTACCCGAGCTTCACCGAGGGAGGAATTCTGTGGTTCCAGGACCTCTCGCACGCGGACCCGACCTATCTGCTGCCTATCATCTCGGCTGTAACTATGCTGGCGGCAACGGAGATCACCGCTAAGAACGTGGACCCGCAACAGCGGTGGCTGATGCGGCTGCTCCCGATCGGATTTACTGTGTTCCTCCTCCAGTTCCCGGCAGGCCTCTTCGTATACTGGATAACCTCGAACGTCGTGACGCTGGTGCAGAACTACGTGATCTACAACCATGGTCCGGGCAGGAAGAGCTCGGACGAGAAGAAGTCTGGCGGCAAGGGAGGGACCTCGGCGAACGGCGCGGTCAGCGTGCAGAAGGATCGGAACCCCAATGGTCAGCAAACGCCGCAGGAGGGCGAGTCGGACCCGGCGGCCAGGGCCGCGAAAGCCGCCAAGCGGAAGCGTAGAAAGAAGAAGAAATGACCGAAGATAGGGAATTTTACGCCTCCACTGTTGACGAGGCTGTGTCGAAAGCCGCCGCCGACCTGGGATTGAGCGCGGACGAATTGGTCTTCGAGGTGCTGGACGAGGGGAGCGCGGGCTTCCTCGGCATGGGCGCGCGGGACGCGCGCATAGCGGTGCGGGTTGAGGGCGGGACCCGCTCCGGCGGCCCGGGAAAGGACTCCTTAGAGGCCGACGCTGCCGTGGCTGGGAGGGGATCGGAGGGGGTCGAGGTCCTGCCCACGGAGAACAGCGCCGAGAGCTTCTCCTCGGTGGGGTACGTGGGAGCGGCGCCGGACGACGCCTCCGGAGAGGAGCCGGTGGAAGTGCCGGAGGGTCTTCTCAAGGAGATCGGGGACCGGGTGTCGGAGGTGCTCGCCGCCATGGATTTCCGGGCTGGCGTAGAGGTCTATGACACTGGCGGTTATATCGCGGTGGATGTTACCCCCGAGAACACTGCGCTGTTCATCGGTCAGAAGGGCGAGACTATCGACGCGCTCCAGTATCTGATCAACGTCGCCGTGTACAAGGAGCGGCCGTTCGTCAAGCGGATCGTCCTCGACGCCGAGGGGTATAGGCAGCGCCGGGTCGAGGCACTGCAAGGTATGGCTCATAGAACCGCGCGCCGGGCCGTCCGGGAGCGCCGGACCGTGGAACTACCGCCGATGAACTCGTCCGAGCGCCGCGTCGTGCACCTGTTCCTTCAGGAGAACCCCGGTGTGACGACGCAGAGCGAAGGAACCGGGGACAACCGGCGCGTGAGGGTCTCGCCGGTCTGACGATCGAACATCGCCGTTTCACGTGAAACGCTGCGACGGGACGCACGCCGACGAGCTGCGGCAGGACAATAGTTGGTCTTTGCAAATTTCTGTCGCTGGGCAATGGATCTGGCGTTTCACGTGAAACGCGGCCATGGATAATTCTGACCTTCTCGAGAGGCAAGTGGGCGCCTGGGGCGTGCCCCTAGGGGCGGCCCGGCTTGATCTTCTGAGCGCCTACGCCGAGATGCTGGCTACTTACGACCGGGCGAACGTCATAGGCACCAAAGACCTGGACCGTATTTGGGCGGATCACATAATCGACTCCCTGAGTTGTCTGCTCTTCGAGCCGCTCGCCGGCGATCTGCGGCTTGCAGATGTGGGATCCGGCGGAGGGCTACCGGGGATCCCCGTCAAGATCGCGAAACCCGACCTCCGTACGACGCTCATCGAATCTACAGGCAAGAAGAGCCGCTTTCTCGACCACGTAGCGGCGTCTCTCTCCTTAAAGGGGTTGACGGTGGTGAACGCAAGGGTAGAGGAACTCGCACACAGCCCAGACCACCGCGCAGCGTACGATGTGACGACGACCAGGGCCGTCGCGCACCTGGCGGTGGTGGTCGAGTATTGCGTGCCGCTGCTCAAGGTCGGCGGTCATGCCATCGCGATGAAAGCCGCCATCAAGGACGCCGAACTAGCCGAAGGTGGGAGAGCTGCCGAGATGCTGGGGGCGAGGATCTCGAGACGAATACCGGTTCCGTTCGTCCCGGAAATCGGAGCACGGGAGCGCCAGTTAGTGATCGTCGAGAAACTCAGCGAGACCCATCCACGATACCCTCGCAAACCGGGAACGCCTACCAAGAGCCCGCTCGGGGCGCGTTAAGGAAGAGCGTGTGATGCCGTGCTAAGATGCCGGCGGTGAAGACAGTGATCGCCATAGTGAACCAAAAAGGCGGTGTGGGCAAGAGCACCACCGCTATCAACCTAGCTGCCTACCTCGCCGAGAAAGGCGAACGGATCCTCGTAGTGGATATGGACCCGCAGGGCAACGCTACGAGCGGCCTCGGTGTCCTACCCGATTCGGGCGGGTGCATGTACGACGTCCTGCTCGAGGGAAAACCGCTGCAGGATGTGGCCCTGGAGACGGGCGTCGAGGGATTGCACGTCGCGCCGGCGACTATCAACCTGGTAGGTGCCGAAGTCGAACTCGTGTCCAGTCTGGCGCGGGAGTTCAAGCTCAAGCGGGCCCTCGAAAAGTTGCCGCCGGAGTCCTATGACAGGGTGCTGCTCGACTGTCCGCCGTCCCTGGATCTGCTTACGCTCAACGCATTGACGGCAGCCGACGAGGTCCTAATCCCCGTACAGTGCGAGTACTACGCGCTCGAGGGGCTAACCCAGCTCATGCAGAGCATCAGGATGGTCAGGGAGGAGCTCAACCCCGGTCTCAAGGTGGGCGGGGTGCTTCTGACGATGTTCGATCCCCGGACCAACCTCGCCCATCAGGTGGCCGACGAGGTGAGGTCCTTCTTCGGCGAGCGCGTCTTTCACACGATAATACCGAGAAACGTGCGGTTGAGCGAGGCCCCGAGCTTCGGGATGCCCATAGCCCTCTATGCGCCAAAGAGCAACGGCGCCGAGGCCTACGCGTCAGTAGCAGACGAGGTACTCAGCCGTGGGTAAGAGGGGGCTCGGACGGGGACTCTCCGCGCTCATCGCGACCGGGGAGAGCGTGGGAGGGCTGAAGTTCGAGGAGCTTCCCGTCTCGGCCATCCGCCCGAACTCGCGCCAGCCGCGGAGCAGCTTCCCCGAGGCCGGAATACAGGAGCTGGCCGCCTCGATCAAGGAGGTCGGCATCCTGCAGCCGCTGGTGGTGCGCTCGACGACCAGCGGCTTCGAGCTCATAGCGGGGGAGAGGAGGCTCCGGGCCGCGAAGGAGGCCGGACTGGACAGGGTGCCCGTCCTCATAAGGCAGGCCGGGGAGAACGAGTCAATGGAGCTCGCGCTGGTGGAGAACCTGCAAAGGGAGAACCTCAGCCCCCTGGAGACCGCCGCCGCGTACCAGGCCCTGATGGACGGGTTCGGCCTGACCAAGGAGCAACTCGCCCAGCGGCTTGGCAAGAGCCGGGCCGCGGTCACCAACACCTTGCGCCTGATGCAGTTGCCGGAGCGGATCCGGCTGCTGCTCGGCGAGGGACAGCTCACGGAAGGCCACGCCCGCGCGCTGCTTGGCCTGCAAACCGAAGAGCAGATGCTGCAGCTCGCGCAGAAGGTAGTGGCCGAGAAGCTCTCAGTCAGAAGGACCGAAGAGATGGTTCGCGAAAGACTCTCCGGCCTCGACGCAACCAGCAGGACCACCCCCGGGGAGGCGAGCAATACCCCCCAAGAGTACGACGAGGCCTGCCGCCTCATCCGGGAAGCTCTCGAACTTCCGGTCAGGGTAAAGCCCTCGCGCCGGGGCGGGAAGATCGAGATCCGCTTCCAACAATCCCAGCAACTCGAAGCCCTCGTCGCCCTCCTTACCTCCCAAAACCATACATAGCATCAAGGTGTCGAAGATACAATAGCGTTTGTATACAAGTGGGTTCGTGCCAGGGAGGTCGCGGCCTGTCGTATCGCGGCGGACGGTGATGGTATAGACTTGGGGCGTCTATGCTTTCTCGTGGTGTTCATTCCTTGGGGGGACGGTTGGCGGGAGGACGGCTAAGGGTTTGGGTGATCCTGGGAGCGGCGTCGCTGGCGATCTTTCCGGCGGGGGTTGTTTGGGGAGAGAGCCCGGCTGGAATCCAGTATGAGAGCGAGGCTGCTCCGATTGAATCCTCCGGTCTGTCCGAATTGGAAGCCAGGGTGGGAGCGCAGGACGCCGCTTTGGAGCGGAAGATCGGGGAGGTCTCCGAGGTCGGGGCGGAGTTGGAAGAAGTCCAGTCGCGAGTCGACGGGGCGAGGGTTCGCGCCGAGGAGTTGCGGGAGCAGACCCAGAGCTTGAGGCGCCGGATCCACTCGCAAAGAGAAGCCTATCGGAGATCCAAGGCCGGCTACGAGGAGAAGGCGCGGGCCGCCTACAGGGGCGATCATGTGGGAGCTCTGGCCAGCGTACTGGGCAGGTTCTTCGGTTCGACGGGCGACACTGTGAGCGTCGGCGATCCCCGGTTGGCGCAGGTTCTCCTCGAGGGGCAGGAGAGCCTGGACGCTTACAGGGAGGCCGAGCAGATACTCGAGAACACGCTGCGTCAGATCTCGCAGAAACAGAACGCCTACGAGCGTGCTCTGGAGGAGGAGAGAGAGAGGACCCGGCAGCTTCGGCGGCGGGAGAGAGAGCTCGACCGATCCATAGCCCGCATAAGCGCGGGCAAGGCCCGAACGGAGGCCCGGCTTCAGAGCCTCGAGGCTGCCGAGAGGGCTCGCGTCATCGAGACCGCGCCGGCCACCGGCGGAGGAGGGGCGGGTTTCGGCTACGAGATGAGGCTGGCGCGGGACCGGATAGTGGCCCGAGAGGTGGAGCCTATCCCTTACAGGGAGTACATAAAGCTCTACAAAGAGTCGGCCGAGAAGTACGGGTTCGGCGAGGACTGGTACATACTGGCAGCCGTCGGAAAGGTCGAGTCGAATCACGGGACGAACCTGGGGCCTTCGAGCGCCGGGGCGATGGGC
>JADDPU010000621.1 GCA_016781725.1 Rubrobacter sp.
CCCCGCCGCGCCAAGGCGTTGCCGGCGTCCCTGATCCCCCGCTTGGAGCGCGCCGACCTGATCCTGCACGCCGGCGACTTGATGGACCCGGCACTTCTCGAGGAGCTGTCGGCCTACGCGGCAGTGAAGGCAGTAGGCGGCAACCTGGACCCGCCGGAGGCCGCGCTGCCCGAGACGCTGGAGTTCTTCTTCGGCGGCGAGAGGGTTGCCATGGTCCACGACTCGGGCCCGAAGAGGGGCCGCAGAGCCCGGATGAGACGCCGTTTCCCGTACGCGCGCGTCGTAGTCTTTGGTCACTCTCACATCCCCTGGCTGGAGGACGAGGACGGGCTGCTCTTGCTCAACCCCGGCAGCCCGACGGACAAGAGGCGGCAGCCGCGGCACACCTTCGCGCTACTCCACGCCGGAGAGGGAGGGGTGCGGGCCGAGATCCTGGCAATCTGAGGTTAAGCGAACCATTCGCTTGGCTCCGCCTGGCGGCACTTGACGTAAGATAGTGTCGTGGGCATAGCCGGCGACATAGCGATAATCCTGGTTGCGGCGTTTGCGGGGGGCGTGATCGCCCAGCGGCTCGGGCTACCCTTGATACTCGGCTACATCCTCGCCGGTATCTTCGTTGGCCCGAACACCGGCGGCCCGACGGTGGGCGAGGTCCACGACATCGAGCTGCTCGCTGAGATAGGGGTGGCGCTGCTGCTTTTCGCCATCGGGCTGCACTTCCCGTTGAGCGCCCTGACGCCGGTCAAGCGCGTGGCCTTGATCGGCACCCCGATCCAGATGGTCCTTACCATCGCCTTCGGCTACGGCCTCGGGCAAGTCCTCGGCCTGGGATGGCAGGCCTCCGTGTGGCTCGGGGCGCTGGTCTCGGTGTCGAGCACGGCGGTGGTCTTGAAGACCCTCGGCGAGCTCGGCGTGATGAACACCCTCGCCAGCCGGGTCATAATCGGGATGCTCATCGTGCAGGACATAATGGTGGTGCCGCTACTGATCCTGCTCCCCCAGCTAGGCAACGTGGGCGAGGGCCTGAGCAGGCTCGGCATCGCCCTGCTCGAGGCGGCGGGATTCGTGGCAATAATGGCGCTTCTCGGCGTGCGGGTTCTCCCCTGGCTGATGGCGAAGATAGTGGGCTGGGGCTCGAGGGAGCTGTTCTTGATCTCTGTAGTCGCCGTGGGCCTCGGCGTCGGCTACGGGACGTACCTGTTCGGGCTCTCTTTCGCCTTTGGCGCGTTCGTCGCCGGCATGGTCCTCTCCCAGTCGGAGTACAGCCACCAGGCCCTCGCCGACATAGCCCCACTGCGCGACGTGTTCGCCATGCTGTTCTTCGTCTCGGTCGGGATGCTCATAGACCCGGCGTTCTTGTGGCGGGAGGCGCCGACGATTCTGCTTGTCGTGGCGCTGGTCTCCGTGTTCAAGGGTGTGCTCTTCGCCGGGATAGCACGGGGCTTCGGGTACGGGAACATAGCCCCTTTCGCCGTCGGGCTCGGGCTGTTTCAGGTGGGGGAGTTCTCGTTCGTCCTGGCGCGGGTCGGCATAAGCAGCGGGGGCATCTCCGAGCGGCTGTACTCCATAGTGCTGACGACGGCCGTGGTGACGATGTCGCTCACCCCCTTCGCGGAGCGCCTCGCTCCCAAACTCTACGCCGGGTGGCGCGGGCGCTTCCCGAGGGAGGAGATGCAGACCTTCAACCTGCCGGAGACCGGGCTCAGGGAGCACGTGATCGTGGCGGGCCATGGCCGGGTCGGGAGCTTCGTCGCGGGTATGCTGCACCGGCTCGACCGGCCGGTCGTGGTCCTCGACGTGAACCCTGGGCGGGTGGAGGAGGCCGGGCAGGCGGGGCTGCCGACCGTCTACGGCGACGCGGCCGCAGAGCCTGTGCTCGAGGCGGCGCGGGTGGACCGGGCCAGGTTGTTCATCCTGACGGTGCCCGACCCGGTCGGCGCCCGGCTCATAATCGAGCGGGTGCGGCGGATGAACCCCGACCTTCACGTCGTCGCCCGCTCGACTACGGCGGAGCAGCTGGAAGATTTGGGCAGGCTCGGGGTCTACGAGGCGGTCCAACCGGAGTTCGAGGCCGGGCTCGAGCTCGGGCGGCAGGCGCTCGTGCACCTGGGCATCGGCGCGGGGGAGGTGCAGCGCTTCTCGGACAGGGTGCGCCGCGAGCTCTACGCCCCGATCTCCGAGCCCGCCCGCGATGACGGTCCCCTGGAAGGGCTGCGGCGCGCCTCCGGCATGATCGAGACCGACTGGGTAGACCTGCCACAAGACAGCCCGCTCGCTGGCCGCACCATCGGCGAGCTGCGCATACGCCCCAAGACCGGCGCCTCCGTAGTCGCCGTCGTGCGCGGCGGCGAGGTCTTCACCAACCCCGGCGCTGACTTCGCCTTCGCCCCCGGCGACGCTGTTAGCGTCCTCGGCGTCCCTGAGCAGCGCGCGGCCTTCCTGGCGATGGTCGACGCTACCCCCGACGCCCAGCGAGGCGAGACCT
>JADDPU010000507.1 GCA_016781725.1 Rubrobacter sp.
GAGGAGAAGGAGCCCTGCACCACGTGCACGACTATCTTGTTTATGGGGTCCGAGCCGGGGCGGTTGGCGTCGGTAAAGTTGTTGGGGTGCGCCCCGTACCAGGTCGCGTTCGGGTAGTCCGCGCTCGACATCAGAGCAACCTTCCCCGCGCCTCGAGAACGATCCGCTCGCCGTTGCGGGTAGTCGTCGAAGCCCCGGCCTCGAGGACCCCGAAGACCTGCCCGGCGTAGAGCTCGCCGCCCCCGACTCCGGACGTCGCTTTGAGAGGCTTGCCGGGTGCTCTCCCCCTTCCGGCCACCGCCCCGAACCACTCTCCCAAGCGCGTGGGCCTGCCTCTTCCCTGCGACGCCGCGAGCAACGCCGCGCCCCCCAGGATGTTCGCCCCGCGGTCGGTCATGAGCGTATCCTCCGGGATGCCCGTCAGCTCTGCCGCTGCGCCCAAAGTGTCCGCGGAAGGGTTCTTCACGAGGTGCATGATCCCGTAGCCGCCCCAGCCGTGGATGTCGCCCTCTTCGTAGTTGCTGGCTTCGGGAGGTGGCATCTCCCAGCGGGTGTTGACGTAGCCCATGGCCATTAGCAGCCCCTTGGGGACCCCGTACTCTGCGGCCGCCTTCTCGAACTCCTCCACCAGCGAGGAGCCCGGCGAAGGCTCCTGGGCCAGGACGTTGCCGGAGCCCGTAACCCCCAGCAGCGCCGACCCCGCGATGCCGACCCCACTTAGCTTCAGGAACCGACGACGGTTCATCCTAGACGCCGTCCCGGACACTTCCTCAAAACGCGCTTTTTCTCCAGCTCTCAGAACGCACTCCTTTCTCTAACAAGCGAGCGGCTTGCTATCCTCCCTCGGCTGCGACGATGCAGTCCTCAATAGCTGATCCGGGAGCCTTTGGCCTTGATCCCCGGCTTGACCTTCCAGCCGAAGGTGTGGGTGCCCCCGTCGCCACGGAAGTAGCGGTGGCGAACCACCTTGAGCCCCGCTCCGCCGTAGGGCGAGCCGTCGGGGTTGTAGCTGGGGTAGCGGTAGTGGGCCTGGTGCAGGTGCACCGGGCCCACGGGGATGTCGCCGCCGCCCGTGTCGCCGGCGTAGCCTATGACGGTGCGCCTGTCGACCTCTGCTCCCTGCTGGATCCCACGGGCGAGGCTGTCCAGGTGCGCCGAGAGGCTCACGTACTTGCCGCCGTTGCAGGCCTTGATGGAGACGAGGATGCCGTAGTCTTTGTGAGTGATGTTACGTCCGGCGAAGGTCACCGTGCCGCACCTGAAAGGCGAAAAGAGGGCGTCTCCGCGATCGAAGGGGTAGTCGACGGCGAACTTGTCGTTCGTGTAGTACGGTTCGGTGCACCGACCGTAGCCCAGAGAGCCGTGGGTGTATTCGTTCCAGTAATTCGGCTTACCGACGATGGTGCGGCCCGTGGGGATGCCGTCATCGGGATCGCTATTGGCGTATTTGTCGAGTTGAGTCTGGAAGAAGAAGTCGAGCTTCGCCCGCCAGCACCCTTCCTTGATCCGCGTCTCCTCCGTCCCGGAAGACGAAGCGGCCCCAAAGGTCGCCTCCGGCTCTTCCTCCGTGGTCCCGGCCTGGACCTCGCCGCGTGCCGACCGCTCGAGGGTGGCGAGATCCGGGCCGCCGGAGGCGTACAGGGCCTCGGGCGCGTTGGCGTCCGGCAGTCCGAGCGAGCTGACCGGCCGCGAAGGGGGATAGAAGCGCATGCCGGAGAGCAGCCTCTCGTCGGCCGCCTCCAACCCCTCTCGTCCCGGTCTTTCCGCGTACACGTTGATCCGGTACACCCGGCCGCCCACCGCCACGTAGACCTCCGTCGAGGGGGTGCTGCCCGGGATCGGCCCGACCGCCACCCCCTTGTGTCGCTTCTTGGCGACGCCGACCGTTTCGCGCTTCATCGGCAGCTCGGGGTACTCGGCGAGCCTCTCCCGGACCTTCGCCTCGATCTGGGCGGGACGGAGGCCGTAGGCCAGAGCGACGCGCACCGCCGGCGTACCGCCGTGCTCGTGGGGCGCGCCCGAGTCGGGTCGCCACAAGGTGTAGCCGTAGGTGTCGTCGTAGGTGTACCGCTCGCGCTCGACGAGCCACTGCGTGGGGGCGACGATCGAGGCTCCAACCACGTCGTCATTCGTCCTTTCGGTCGCCGCCGGTCTCTCTTCGGCAGATCCCACCGCGGAGACCAAAACCGCGACGATGCTTACTACGAGCGCGCAGAAGACCGTAACGGCCGTGCGCTTCATGCCCCGTTTCGCTCCTTTCGGTAGCCCAGCCGCCTCTCTTCTTGGGGGAGGCCCGCGGCTTTGCGCCCCCGCCTCGCGGCGGGTTTGCCTTTTCGTGGACGACTCGCACTCTCCATCGCGGGTCGAGCAGCCCCGGCTCTCTTCTTGCCTTTATTCACCCAACCTCGCAGAATAAAGCAAGAATGCGAAGTTCGATTGGTGTTCGCCTGTCCAGTTCTTACTTTGTGCATCAGGATAAGCTCTCCTCTACCCACGTACCACCTTGAAGCTCCACTTCTTGGCGGAGGTGTTGCCCGCCGCGTCCTTGGC
>JADDPU010000536.1:0-584 GCA_016781725.1 Rubrobacter sp.
CAGGTTATCATTGTCCCGTGAGGATCAAGGGATTACTCATGGATCTGGACGGGACCCTCTACACCAACAACGGCCCGATAGAGGGCGCGCGCGAGGCCTTGAAACGTCTCGACCGGGCCGGGGTGGCCTACCGGTACATAACCAACGCCACCCACCAGCCTCGCCGGAGGATCGCCGCCCACCTGAAGGCCCTGGGGTTCCCCGCGAGAGAAGGCGCTATCTTCACCCCGGCCACTGCGGTGGCGGAGAAGCTCCGGCGCGAGAGAACAGGTTGCTACCCCCTGCTCGACGCATCCCTTTTGGAAGACCTGGAGGGTGTCCCGATAACCGAAGACTCTCCGGGGTGCGTGCTCGTGGGGAACTTGGGGGCAGGTTTCACCTACCAACGCCTCGATGCCGCCTTCCGCCACCTGATGGCGGGCGCCGATCTCATCGCTCTCTCGAAGAACCGCTACTGGCAGAGGGCCGGCGGCGAGCTCTCCCTGGACGCCGGCCCCTTCGTGACCGCCCTAGAGTACGCGAGCGGCAAGAGCGCCCTCGGCGTCGGCAAGCCCGAACGCGCCTTCTTCGAGCTTGCGCTAGAG
>JADDPU010000536.1:680-789 GCA_016781725.1 Rubrobacter sp.
GTCGAGACCGGCCGGCACCGGCCGGGAACGGCATCGCCTCTCCGGCCAGACGTGGTCCTGGAGAGCGTGGCGCAGCTGCCGGAAGCACTGGATATCTAGCAGAAGGTCG
>JADDPU010000536.1:877-2526 GCA_016781725.1 Rubrobacter sp.
AGATAGAGGATACTCGCAGGACCGCACCCCGCAGGGCTAGAGTCATCGATTACTACGGCGAACCCTGGCCAAACTCACCGCGGTTCGAGGATCTGTAGCTGCCCATCCGTCTTGCCCGTGACGAACACGCGTCCACTGGCCGGGTCCACGGCCACGGTGTTCGGCTGGTGGACGGCGGGGTAGCGGGCGATCTCGCGCAGCGTGCGACCTTCTAGGGCGAACTGGACGACGTGTTGCTTGGCGGTGAGCGTTACCCACAGCTGGTTGCGCCGGGGGTCTATGGCTATCCCATACGGGGAGCCCGGGAGTGATACGCGGTCGAGCTGCTTCGGGTTCGGGCGCGCGCTGTAGATGAGGACGGCGTCGCCGCGTGTGTCCGTCACGTAGAAGCGGTTCTCGGGACCGGCCCTCACGTGGGTCGGGCCCTCACCCGCATCCGCGCTCCCGAGCGACTCCAGGGTGTCCGCGTCGAAGACCTCCAGGGTCAGGCCCCTGACACCGATGACGCCTACCAGGCCGTCATCCGTGACCGCGACGCCGCCGGGCTGGAGCGCGGTCTCTATCTTCTCTATCTCGCGCCCGTCCTCGATGATCGACGCGGTGCTCGCCTTCTCGTTGACCACGAAGATCCGGCCGCTCGGAGCCGCGGCGGCGGCGTGCGGAAAGTCTCCGACCGGCGTCTCGCTCGCAATCCTCCCGTCCGGCAGGCCAACCTGCACCAGGGAGTCGGAGCCCTCGGCCGGCACGAGCACGGGCCCACCTGGACCGGCGAGGTCGAGGTGCCTGGCCGACTCCGGTAGCCCCACCTTCCGCACCGTCTCCCCACTTTCGCCGTCGACCAGCGCGAGCTCGTTGGGGTTACGTAGGGCCACCGCGACGAGGCCCGTCTTGGGGTCGGCCGCTATCCCCTCCGGCGCAGGACCGACCTCGACCACCTTTCCGGCAGGCTCCTCCGCGAGCTTCGGCGACTCGGCTGGCTCCGGTGCCGGGGGCGGTTCCTTCCCCGCGGCATCCTGTTCCGCCGCGCCCCGGTCCGGGGCCGTCCCCCCGGGATCGCAGCCTACCGGGGAGAGCAGGACCGCCGCGAACACTACCAGGGCGAACCTGCGTCGAAATGAACCCTCGGTCACGAGATCACCTTTCCGGAGTATCCGATCGATGTCGGTACTACACTCCTCCTGCAGTTGGACCGCTATCGTACCGCAGCAGGCGCCGTTCCGGCTTCTGGTAGGGTGCGACCGGAGTTCTACTTCGAGAAGATGCGGCCATCGAGCACGCTCAAGAGCGATTCCTAGCGGGCCACAATTTCCTCGACCGTGGTCCCTAAACCATCAGCGGCGTCAGGGCCAAGAACATTGCCATCCCGACCACGATGCCGATCACGAGCTGTACGGTCGCGCCAAGCGCGCCACCCGCGTACCGTCCGGCGAGATCTTCCTCGGGGCTGGATGTGGCCGCATCCACCGTCACCAGCACGATGAGCAGAACCTCGATGGCTTTGGCGATGTGGCCCACGGCGTCGAGCACCCCGACGTAGAAGTATGAGGCGATGGAGGCGACGGCTATCGCGATCAGCAGCGCGCGTATAAAGGAGCGAAACCGCGCCAGCTGAGAGATGGGCAATATAAGGGCGGCGGTCAGGGTCACGT
>JADDPU010000508.1 GCA_016781725.1 Rubrobacter sp.
ATCCTGTTGAGTCTACCTCCGTCTGGCGCCACGCAACTCATGCGGAACGGACGAAGGTCTATTGGCAACTTCGTCCGCCGTTTTCTCGCCACCTCGACGGGCAACCCAGCACGGTAGATATTTATCCAACGTCACAAGGTATGGTGTCATCTTGTATGCTTCCCGACATCGGGAGCGGGCCCTGCCGACCCGGCGGGCCGGCCTTAAGCAAGATGCCGGATGCGAGCGTCGGAGCGCCTTCCACGGACTCAGGTGGATAAGAGATCGGCCCCTCGACCGTTGACTCTCGTGATACGCTGGGCAACCACTTCGGAAAAGAGGCCCGAGCTAGTGAACCAACTCTCGAAGCTCCTCTCCACGGCCGCCGCGGGCGCCTTGGACGTGTGGGTCGGGATCATGACCGGTTTGGCCCTGGGACTCTCCCCCGCTTTGAGCGGCGCCGTCAGCGTAGCCAGCGCTCTTGTCGGAGTGACGCTCGTGGTCGCGGTAGGGGAGCGGCTGAGGCACCCGATCTACCGCAGCCGCAAGCTCGCCAAGCGCCGCGAGCGCATAGAACGCGTGTGGAAGCGCTACGGGATACCTGGGGTGGCGTTGCAGGCCCCGCTGCTGACAGGACCGCTGCTCGCGACCCTTCTTGCGCTGGCGCTGGGTGCCCCTGCCCGTCCGCTGCTGGTGTGGATGCTCGCCAGCGTGGTGTTGTGGGGGGCTGTCCTCACCGGGGCCGCGGCCCTTGGCTTCTCGATATTCGGGCTCTAGAGAACTCCGGGTAACCCCCTACCTCGGTGGCCACGACAGGAGGCGCCTGCCGGAGGCTACCGTGGCCGCCTCAGACGTCTTCGCGGCCCTCCTCGCGGAGCCTGCGGCGTCGTTCCCGCTCCTCCCTGCGCGTGGCCGCCTTGCGCTCCTCCTCGCTCATGCGCTGCCGCTCCTCGGCGGTGGCCCTAGAACGCAGCTCGGCGGTCTCGTCCTCATCCAGCGGGCGTCCCTCGACGCGGACCTCTTCCTCGGGCACCGGCCCGCTCGCACCTTCGGTGTAGGTCCGGCTGCGAGGTTCTACCGGCGTGGTCTCGCGCTCGCTGGCACCGGGCCTGAGCTCGGTCCTCGGCAGCGTCCGGGCCCGGGAACGGGCGGTGCCGTCCGCGGGCTCGAGGCTGCGGGCGCGAGCGCCGCCGTCCGAGCCGAGGCGGCGGTCCTGGTCGTTCTCGGGGAAGGTGATATCGGATATGGTCACGTTGAGCTCGGTGACCCTGAGACCCGTCATGTTCTGGACGCGGTCGATGATGCGGCGGCGCACCTCCTCGACGCTCTCCAGGATGTTCCTGCCGTACTCGATGCCCATCTTCAGGTCTATGGCGGTCTCCATCCTGCCGACCTCGACGGAGACGCCGCGGGTCTGGCTCTCGGAGCCCGTGAAGCTCCCCAAGAGACCGCCAGCGGTCCGGGAGGCGCTCCCGCCCATGTAGACGCCCTCAACCTCCTGGGCCGAGATGCCGGCTATCTTGGAGACTACCCCGTCGCTGATGGTGGTGGTGCCGCGCTCGCCCACGAGGGGGCTGTCGGTCTGACGCTGATACGGCTCGCTCATCTCTCATTCTCCTCCGTCGACCAGGTTGCCCCTACTGTTCCCCAAAGCGCCCCCCCGCAACCAGGCTACCGGCGGCGACCCGCCAAAGGCCGTCCCGGTCGAGAACCGTCGATTGCAACGCTCTCGGGCTAACCCTGTACTTGCCCGCGTACTCGGTGATCCGGGGCCTGTACGACGAATCGATCGCGCCGGTTGGGAGGGTAGATCGGATTGGGACGCGCGAGAGGGCTGATGGTTTTGATCGGGCTCCCGGGTGCGGCCCTGCTCGTGGCCGGCTGCGGTGGGTCGTCGGCCGTCGAGCAGGGCCCGCCGGCGAAGATCTTCACGGCCCCCGAACACCCCCGTACCCGCCGGTTCCTCGGGCGGATCATCGAGGCGGGACGGCTCTAGCGGCGGACGCCGGCGCCCTATATGGTAGCGCCCGCGTACCGGC
The DNA here is from genome assembly GCA_016781725.1 of Rubrobacter sp. Lineage (GTDB taxonomy): Bacteria > Actinomycetota > Rubrobacteria > Rubrobacterales > Rubrobacteraceae > Rubrobacter_D. The sequence goes on from JADDPU010000508.1 coordinate 2,019, forward strand.
GCACAAAATGGTCCGAAAGTCGTAGCGCCGAGCTCGTAAGAGGTGGTACTATGCAGACGGTTGTTGTCCCTCGATTAGGAGGAAAGGGTCCAGTGGACTAGACAGTCAACAACCATCTGCGGGCTCTACAGGCCCGCGGACCGGGCCGGTGGTCGCTCGTCAGAAATGGCGACCCATCGGCCCGGATCTTTTTGTCCTCGGAGCAGTGCGCGTGGGAGCGTGTAAGGGCGGTTCGCGAACCGCCCTTACACTTATCGTCGGGTCACAGGTAATTGCTCGAGTCCGGTGCCTACTTGAAGCGATACTGGCGGTACATGCCGGCGCTCTCGTCCACGTCGGCCTCGGTCACGTGGGTGCGTCCGCGGGACGCCACGCGGTCCTCGATGCGCTTGCGGATAAAGCGGCGCATCAGGAAGGGGCTGCGCCTTATGCGGCGGTCGGCCTCGGGGTCCCAGGTGATCTTGGTCTCCGTCATGCGAATCCTTTCTGCCTCCGGTGAGGGGATTATATCTTCGAGAGGCGAGGCT
>JADDPU010000064.1 GCA_016781725.1 Rubrobacter sp.
GAGGAAGGGCCGGGGCATTATCCCTATCTTTCTCTTGCCATCGTTCGCCCCCGGGCTTCTGGGTCGAGGCGGACTCTTGGTGCAAGGCCGTCGGGAGCAGGAATACCGCGGGGCGCGGCGTGGTATAAAAGCGTCCGGCGCATGGAAAGCCTTCTGCACTTCATCCAGTCCATCCCGAACTCCCCAAGGGGCGTTCTGGATTTCGTCACCAACTTGCTCATAGCCCACGGTTACCTCGTAGTCCTCTTCGGGGCGGCGCTGGACAACTTCGGCCTCCCCTCCTCGGGGGACATCGTCCTCTTCGCCGGCGGGCTGTTCGCCAACCGCGGGCATCTCGCGCTCCCGCTCGTGATGCTCAGCGGGTTCGCGGGAGCGCTCGTCTCGGACAACTCCGTCTACTGGATCGGGCGCATCGGCGGCAGGCCCCTGATCGACCGCGTCCTCAAGATGCGCTTTCTACACTTTCTCGTAAACGAGAAGAGCCTCCTAAGGGTCGAGCGCTACTTCGATTCGCACGGCGGGAAGACGGTCTTCGTCGGCCGCTTCGGGCCGGGGCTTCGCAGCATGACCCCTCTCTTCGCCGGGGTGACGAGGATGAAGTACTACAGGTTCCTCCCCTACAACCTGGCCGCCGCAAGCGTGTGGGCCGTGCTCTACTCGCTTATCGGTTACGCCTTCGGCCAGTACTGGACCGAGCTGCTCGCCGTCGCGAAGTCCTTCGGCTACGGCGTCATCGGCCTCGTCGTCCTGGTTCTCCTCGCCTACCTCCTCAGGCGCTACCAAATCAGGAAAAAGCGGCGGTAGAGCCCCCGGCCCCTAACCTCCGGACAAGCGCGAGGTAGTCGAGAAGCTCTGAAAGAAACGGCGGGCAACGACCTTGGCGCCAGTCCAGAACCCCTAGCCAGAACCGGAAGCCACCGGCTGCAGCATCTCCAGGCATCGAACCAGGGCGTCGTCGTCCCGCGATTCACTAGCCCGGATAGACCCGGCCTCGACCGCCTCCTCTGGTCTCATGCGCCCCGCGGCGACGGCGAGAAAGGCCTCGGTGGCGCCGACGACCACGAGGTCAGGGTCGTCCGCCGGCCCCTGCCTGGCCTCGACCCCGCCCCCCTCGATCCGCACGTGGAACACCTCCCCGTCGATGCGAAACTCGTAAGTCTCCTTAGGGGCGCTGGCTGCCTCCGCGTCGAAAACGGACCGGAGGGCTACCGCAGCCCACGCCGGCCTGAGGTCTTCCTCCCCGCGCGGGGCACCAAGGAGCCCGGCCCCCCACCGCGAGAGCTCCACTATCACCGGCTCCAAGGATCTCCCAAGATCGGTCAGCTCGTAGACCCTCGAGCCCGCCGGCGGCGGCAGGACCGTCCGGCGCACGATCCCATCCTCCTCCAACGCCTTCAACCGCCCCGTGAGCAAGTTCGTGCCGATCCCAGGTAGCCCCGCCAACAGATCCTTGAACCGCTTGGGTCCCGTCAAGAGCTCGCGCACCAAGAGCAAAGTCCACCGCTCCCCGATCACGTCCAGAGCCCTCGCCACGGTGCAGTACTGGCCGTAGCTCCGCTTGCCCATCCCTCTAAAACCTCCTCGTTTCCTTGAGAATTCGTCTCTATTTACTTGACAATTATATAGTACATGGTGTATATTACCACTATATGAGATTAGAGGATAGAGGGGATTACGAGATGCCGAACGAGGTTAGCACTACCGTGACGTCTGAGAGGGTGTCCGAGACGCCGGAGTTATTGCCTAGCTACTTTGCGCGCATAGACAAGGGGACCCTTCTCAGCCACGAAGAGGAGGTGAAGCTCGCGAGGAGGGCCAAGGCCGGAGACCGGCGGGCCAGGCAGCGGCTCGTCGAGAAGAACCTGCGCCTGGTGGTGAGCGTGGCCAAAAAGTACAGGGGGCAGGGGCTGCCCTTCGAGGATCTGATCCAGGAGGGGAACATAGGCCTCATGAAGGCGGTGGAGAAGTTCGACCCCGAGAGGGGCTGGAGGTTCTCGACGTACGCTACGTGGTGGATCCGTCAGGCGGTCCAGCGGGCGGTCGCGGACAAGGGCCGCACCATAAGGATACCGGTACACAGGGGAGACAAGCTGCGCAAGATGGCGCGCGTCTACAACGCCCTCTGGGCCGAGCTCGAGCGCGAGCCCACCGACGAGGAGGTCGCGGGTCGGCTCGAGTGGTCGGTGGACGACGTTCGCGACATAAAGGGCTCGCTGTGGGACGCCACCAGCCTCAACCAGCCGGTCGGTTCCGAGGCCGACAGCGCCGAGGTCGGCGAGCTCATCGAGGACGAGCGGTCCTCGGACACCGCAGGGGAGGTCATAAGAGATCTGGAGACCAGCGGCCTGGGCCAAGCCCTCGAGCGGCTCTCCGAGCGTCACAGGCACGTCCTGGTCAAGCGTTACGGCCTCGGCGACAGCGAGACGGCGACCCTGGCCGAGCTCTCCGACGAGCTGGGTATCTCCAGGGAGCGCGTCAGGCAACTCCAGCGCGAGGCCGAGCGGACGCTCAGAAACGCCGC
>JADDPU010000230.1 GCA_016781725.1 Rubrobacter sp.
GCACTCCTGACCTTGTATCGTACATCGCTTTCGTGAGCCGCTCAAACGCGAGAATTACAGGTTTATGGAATATACAACCGCCCAAAAGGCGGCTAACGTAGGAGCAGAGCACGAACACCCCTCGTCGGTCAGTCCCGCTAGAGAAAGGTGCACAAGGAATGGGGTGTACATGGGCCGTGATCGTTGAGGCAGGAGAGTTACCCTGTCGTAAGTCCGAGCGGGAATAGGCCCGACCGGAACCCGGGAAAGGAGGAGACTATGAACAAACAAGGCGTCGCCGAGAGGGCTTTCGGGCTCGAGGAGGGCGAGGGAAACGCGAGGTGGTGGGCCGGTGGCCTGGCCACCATCAAGGCCACGGGCAAGGAGACGGGCGACCTCTACTCGATCATCGACGTTCTCGAACCTGAGGGAGCCCGAGCGCCGCTCCACCTGCACCGCAAAGAGGACGAAGCCTTCTACGTTCTCGAAGGCGAGATGACCTTCCACATCGGCGAGGAGACGATAAAGGCGCGACCCGGCTCGTTCGTCTTCGGGCCCAAGGATGTTCCGCATACCTACACCGTCGACTCTGGGCCGGCGAGGCTCTTGTTCTTGCTCTCGCCAGCCGGTTTCGAGGGCTTCGTCGAGGCCATCAGCAAGCCGGCGAAGGAGCGCACCCTGCCGCCGTCCGAGGCTTCGTCGGATGAGGAGGACACAACTGATGAGGACGGGTCGGAGAGCTTCGCTGTTCTCGAGGCCCGGTACGGGTGCGAGATCGTCGGCACGCCGCGGCACCGGCCCAGCAGCGAACAGGGAGAGGAGGAGTCGATGAACGAAGACGCCGCCAGGGCCTTCGGGCTCGTGGAGGGTGAGGGAGAGGCGAGGTGGTGGCTCGGCGGCCTGGCCACCATCAAGGCCACGGGCAAGGAGACGGGCGGGCTCTACACCCTCGTCGAGGTGCTAGAGCCCGAGGGCGAGGCGCCGCCGCACGTGCACCACCGCGAAGATGAAGGCTTCTGGGTCCTCGAGGGAGAGGTGACCTTCCAGGTTGGCGAGGCGACGATAAAGGCCGGGCCGGGCTCGTTCGTCTTCGGGCCCAAGGGCGTCCCCCACAGCTACACGATAGAGGTGGGGCCGGCCAGGATGCTGTTCCTGCTCTCGCCTGCGGGCTTCGAGGAGTTCATCTACGCCACCAGCGAGCCGGCCGAGGAGCGCGCCCTGCCGCCCCAGCCGGAAGGGCCGCCTAGTGAGGCCGAGATGGAGCAACTGAGGGCGCTCGCCCGCCAGTACGGAGGCGAGCTTCTCGTCTAACAAGCGTAGGCGGTGGAGGGCGTATGCCACCCTCCACCGCCTACTCGTTGGACGAGGCAAGATCTCGCGTCGCCTTACAATACGCTCGTGGCCCTGCGAGACAGACGAGAGCGGCTCTTACCCGGCGGCGTCCCCGGCTACGTGTGATGCTACGACGGCGGCGGCGTGACCGCCGAACGCTACACCGCGGTCTTCACGGGACTACTCGGCCTGAAGCGACCGGGCGAGTATCCCTACTTGACCATGGACGAGGACCCGCTCGGCTCCGGCACTTACACGCTGCGCCGGGACCGGCCGCCTTACGAGAGGCTGGGACGTGAGATCTCCTTCGAGGACCTCCCGAAAGGTTGCCGGCAACTGGTGCTAGACACCTACCGCAGACTCTGGAATCTTTAGCGTTACGAAACGGGTTTTTGGGGGAACATAGTCTATGGCGTTCGTAGTCTTGTATGGGAGGTAGATGTGGACTTCAACCCCGATGACGCGAAGCAGTACATAGAAGACGTCGATTATCCGGCGAACAAGGAGGAGATCATCTCCGCCGCCGAGAGCAACGGCGCTCCGGAGTCTGTGGTCGAGGCGATAGGACGGCTGCCCACCCCTGAGTTCGCATCCGCCGAGGACGTGGTGGCGGATCTTCGGGCCGTGCCGGGCGCGGGCTAGAGGCGCCCGGCGCTCTAGCGCTGCTCTCTCTAGGCCAGCCGCTTCTTTAGGACGTGGTACGCGTGGCCGGGGGGGTAATCGGGCACGTCCGCGATCACCTCGTACCCCGACCGCTCGTAGAAGGGCCTGGCCTGGAAGCTGAACGTGGTCAAAAAGACGCCTCTGCATCCCTGTGCCCGCGCCTCCTCCTCGGCGGCCTCGAGCAGCTTCTTGCCGTAACCCTGGCCGCGGAGGGGCTCAGCTACCTAGAGGTAGGCAAGGTCCAACCACCCTCCCCATACGTCGCCAAGAGCGCCCCCGAGGACCGCGCCCCGCTCGTCGCGCAGAAAGATGGCGAGCGGGCTGTAGTACGAGTCCCCGGTGACCGCCACGTTGAAGAGGGCCAGGCCCTCCCTGACGAAGGTGGCGTCCTCGGAGCTGGCCCGGGGCTCGGAGCTGATCCTCAAGCCCCGCATCGCCCTGCCTTCTCCCTCGTTCGGGGGCTGCATCGCGGCGGCTAGGCGGGGATCTCCAGGACTATCTTCCCGATGCCGGCC
>JADDPU010000313.1 GCA_016781725.1 Rubrobacter sp.
CGATCTCGCAGAGCGGCGTCACCTTCGACGAGGTCCTGGTAGGGCCCGCGACGGGTCCGTCTGACTACTCGCCGGCCGCCGGGAGGCGCAGCTGGTGGCTGGGGGTGAAGAAGGACCGGTAGGAGAGGGTGCCTACCAGGATGGCGGCGATGGAGACGCTGCCAAGGAGCATATAGAGGACGACTATCTGGAGCCTGACAGCCTCCAAAGGATCGGCGCCGGCGATGATCATGCCCACCATAGCACCCGGCAGGAAGATGATCCCCGTGGTCTTCGTGGCGTCTATGAGGGGGATGAGGGCGCGCTGGAGGGCGGTCTTTAGGATAGGGGCCACGGCTTGCCGGCTCGTGGCCCCGAGGGCGAGGGCGGCCTCGACCTTGGGTCGCTGCTCCTTTACGTCGTCGCGGATGCGGGTCATCGTGAGGCTGGCGGCGTTCATGGAGTTTCCTATCACCATCCCCCCGAGCGGGATCAGGTACCGCGCCGTCGCCGGCACGACCCCGAGCGCGAGCAGCAAGCCGAGTGTGGCCACGGCCGCCGCCCCGACGGCCACAGCCGCCACGGGGAAGGCCCGCGGCACGTCCTGCGCCCGGCGCGACGAGGTCCACGCGGCGAAGAGGACCATGCCGGCCAGCAAGAGCGCGACCGTCCCGAGGCTCTCGAGCTCGAAGATGAGGTCTATGACGTACCCTATCGCGGCGAGCTGCACGAAGGAGCGAACCACGGCGACGCCGATCTCCTTCTCCAGGCCGAGCCTCTCGTACAGGCTCAGGGCCACCGCAACGGCCACGAGCCCGAGAGTCAGGAGTGCCGAGCCGACCGTCTGCAACCCATCCACCCTAGAGCCTCCCGGAGATCAAACGCCGCGCCCGCTCGCCCGCGCCGGAGAAGAAGTCTTCCCTGCTCCACTCTCCCAGGCTCTTTCCCTCGTCCAGGAGCACTACCCGGTCGGCGACGCGCTCGACCTGGGAGAGGTCGTGGCTGACGAGAACCATCGTGAGCCCGAGGCGGACGTTGAGGTCGCCGACGAGCTCCTCCACCTTGCGCCTGGCCGCCTCGTCGAGGGCGCTCGTAGGTTCGTCTAAAAGTAGCGCCTCGGGCTCGAGGGCGAGGGCCCTGGCTATGGAGACGCGCTGCTGCTGCCCGACGGAGAGGGTCTGCGGGTCGCGTCCCGCCATCGCGGGGTCGAGCCCGACGACCTCGAGAAGCTGCTCCGGGCTCGCGTCCTTACCACACAGGCGCGCCCCGTACAGGACAGCCTCCTCGACGGAGGCCCCGAAGAGCGCCGGGACCTGGAAGACCATCCCTACCCGCCGTCGCAGCTCTAGGGGGTCGAGCTTGCTCGTCGGTGCCCCGTCGAGATGGACCTCCCCGAAGGAAGGCTCTATGAGGCGGTTGATGGCGCGCAGCAGGGTACTCTTCCCCGCCCCAGACGGGCCTACGACGGCGGTTATCTCACCGCCAGGCATCCCGGCGTCGACGCCGGCGAGGATCCGCGCGCCACCGACCACGTACTCGAGCCCGCGGACCTCTATCTTGAGGGAGGCCAAGCTAGAGCGTCTCCCGGCGCAGGTATGTGTAGAGGCCGTCGAAGATAACGTCGGTGTGGCGGGTGAGGGTCTCGTCGTCGGAGACGGCGAGCTGCATACCCCGGATCACCGCGTCGAGCCCCTCTGACTCGGGGCGGCCGTAACGGTCGTCCATGAGGTCGGCGTCGTGGACGATATCGGAGATCTCCCGCAGCACAGGGTCGTCGAGACCGTACTCCTCTAGAAAGGTCTCGAACGAACAGGCCTCCCCGCGGTGGGAGAGCCTGGCCCAGGCCACGTCGAAGACCTCGGCTCCTTCGGGGACCTCGGCGGCGTCCCTGAAGAAGCGGAAGACGGCGTCGGGGTCTATGCGGCGCCGGATCAACCAGATGCAGGCCGTCCGGTCCACGTGGCACCCGCGGCGGGTAGCCCAGAGCACCTCTAACCCGCCCCCTCGCGCGCCGGCCGGCCTTCCTTGAGAGCGAGCCGCGCCTCCCGGATGGCGGCGGCGGCCGTCTTGCGCAAGGGGGACCTGAAGTAGTCGCGGCGCCGCTCGGCCCTGAAGTCGCGCTCCAGGCCTGCAAGCTCCTCCAAGAGCCCAGCCCCGTCCGCCCCGAACGCTGCCTTTCGCCCGAGCTTCGTCGCCGCCTCGATGAGATCCCTGTACGCCGCTTCGCGCGAGGCGCGGAACTCCTCGACGAGCGCGCTACCTTCGGCCAGGGTATTCGGCAGGGCTTCCCACAGCGTCGCCTCTCCCCCACCCTCGCGGACGCGAAGCTGGAGCCACTCGAGCTGCTCGCGGGTGACGGCGTCCTCAGGCAGGGCGGCGACCCCGTCTTGCAGGTACAGGGCGCCCAGAGCCTTCAACTTGCGCCACACGGCTACCCGGTAGCGGGAAGGCTCGCGGGGGAGGTGGTAGATCAGGATGAGCCAGCGCACCTCGCTAGTCCCGCCGGACCCATCCCCTACAGC
>JADDPU010000224.1:0-1936 GCA_016781725.1 Rubrobacter sp.
GAGAACGAGCTTGAGCGCTACGACCCGGAGTGGACCCAACCACGCCGGAGGCGACCTTGAGCGTGGCGGCGAACGGGACGGCGGAGGGCGAGAAGGGGCGCATCGTGGCCCGGGGCCTCTCCCACGCCTTCGACGCGCCGGCGCGCGGTCGCGGGGAGGAACGCGCGCCCGTGCTCGAGGACGTCGGCCTCGAGGTACGCGCCGGCGAGTTCTTCTGTATCGTCGGGGGAAGCGGCTGCGGCAAGACCACCCTCCTGCGCATACTGGCCGGGCTCCTGCGCCCCGAGGCCGGAGAGGTCAGCGTGGGCGGACGCACGGTCGAGGGGCCGAGACCCGAGGTGGGGTTCCTCTTCCAGCAGCCGGTCCTCCTGGAGTGGCGCACCGTGCTGGAGAACGTCCTTTTGCCCCTGGAGGTGGGACATGGAGGGGCCCGCCGCGGGCCGTGGCGGGGGCGGAAGTCCTCGGAGGCGAAGCGGGCGCGGGCGCTGGAGCTTCTGGCCGGGGTGGGGCTCGAGGGCTACGAGCACCACCGGCCCGACCAGCTCTCGGGGGGGATGCAGCAGCGGGTCGCCCTCGCCCGGACCCTTCTGCCCGACCCGGAGGTCCTGCTGATGGACGAGCCGTTCGGGGCGCTCGACGCCATCACGCGCGGGGCGATGCAGACGCTGCTCCTGGGCCTCTGGGAGCGCCTGGGGCGCACGGTGGTCTTCGTCACCCACGACATAGCGGAGGCGGTCTTTCTGGCCGACCGCGTGGCGGTGATGGGGGGACGACCCGGGAGGATCGAGGCCGTCTTCCCCGTCGACATCCCCCGGCCCCGCCCGGCCTCGCTCCGCTACGAGGGCCACTTTGCGGCCCGTTGCCGACCCGTCTACGACATCATGGAGAATCTGCACGGCCCACTTCGTGGGGAAGGGACGGGCGAATGAGGCGGGCCGTTGCGCGTGGCGGCAAGAGGCGGCCCTCCTCCTGGGGCTACGCCCTGGCCTCTCTGGGGGTCTTCCTCCTGATCCTCGCCCTCTGGGAAGGGGCCGTCCGCTTCTACGGGTTGCCGCCGTTCCTGCTCCCGGGTCCTTTGCCCGTGGCGGAGTCGCTCTGGCAGGGGTTGGTGGGTGGGGGGCTCTGGGCGCACGTCTGGGTCACCCTGCAGGAGATCCTCCTGGGCTTTCTGGGGGGGAGCGTGCTTGGCGTGGGGCTGGGGGCGCTGGTGGCCCACTCGTCCCGGCTCGAACGGGTGCTCTACCCGTACCTGATCGCCTCCCAGACCGCCCCCAAGCTGGCGGCAGCACCCCTCTTGATCGCTTGGTTCGGCGTGGGCCTCTTGCCGAAGGTGATCATAACGGTGCTGATCGCCTTCTTCCCGCTGCTGGAGAACACGGTCACCGGGATGCGCCGGGTGCCGGAGGGCCGGCTGGAGCTCTTCCGGTCGCTGGGCGCGAGCCCCTGGGAAACCTTCCTCCGCCTCCGGCTGCCGCACTCCCTGCCCTACGTCTTCGCCGGGCTGCGGGTAGCCGTGATCCTGAGCGTGGTGGGGGCGGTCGTCGCCGAGTTCACGGGGGCGAGCAAGGGCCTGGGCGCGACGATGATCGTCGCCCAGAGCAACCTAGACGTCGCCCGCATGCTGGCGGTCTTCGTCCTGCTCACGGCGATCGGGACCTCCCTGTACGGGGTGATCGCGCTGTTGGAACGCCGCTTGGTGCCCTGGCGGCCCGCGGAAGAGAGAACTTAGGAGGTAGCCGGTTTGTCGGAGACTATCGTTTCGAGCCGTCTGCGGCGTACCCGCCGGACGATCCTTCTCGCCCTCGTCGGCCTCCTGGCCCTACTGCTTGTGGGGTGCGGGGCCGGCGGATCCGGCGGTCCCAAGGAGAACGGAAAATCTGGGGACGCCGGGCTCAGGCCGGCCCGGATGGCCGTGTGGAGCCCGCCCCTGGCGGAG
>JADDPU010000224.1:1943-2465 GCA_016781725.1 Rubrobacter sp.
ACGTCTACGCGGCCCAGGAGTTCGGATGGTTCGAGGACCGCGGGCTCGACTTCGAGTTCATCCCCGGCGAGGGCGGGGGCGACGCGGTGCAGCAGCTGATCTCGGGGAACGCCGACTTCGCCTTCGCCAACATCGAGGCGCTCCTCCTCGCCGTGGACAAGGGGGCCAAACTCAAGGCGGTCTACAACATCTACCCGCAGAACGTCTTCAACGTCGTCTCCCCCAAGGAGAACGGGATCACCAGGCCCGAGGACCTGAAGGGGAAGAAGGTCGGCGTCTACAGCCGGACGAGCGGCACCTACCACAACCTGCTGTACATCTTGAATTCGGCGGGGCTAAGCGAGGAGGACGTCGAGGTCGTCCCCGTGGGCGTCGCCAACTTCGGGCCGCTGATAAGCGGCCAGGTCGACGCCATGGCCGCCACCGACACGGGGCTCTATCTGGCGCAGCAGAAAGGTCTCGGCGAGGCCGACGTGATTTGGGCGCGCGACTTCTTCAACTCGCCGAGCGACGTGATGATCG
>JADDPU010000573.1 GCA_016781725.1 Rubrobacter sp.
TGGGCGTCGTTGGCGGCGATCTCCTCGTACAGCTCCTCGGGCACGCGGTCGAGGGTGATGCAGTACCCGGCGCCCGTGACGAACTTTTTCTTCTCGAAGAGCAGCTTCTGGAAGTCTTCGATCTGGGCGAGGAACGCTATGACGCCGCGACCCACCCGCTTGACCGCCCGCATCACCTCGAACCAGCTCTCGCTGCGGTCCGGCCCCCACCCCTCGATGTCGTCCACGTCGAGGACCTCGTTCTTGAGGTAGAAGTCCAGCTCCCCCTCCAGAAAGCCCTTGAGGTCCTTGTGGACGAAGAAGTCGGAGGTGTTGCGGCGGGTGTAGCGGCGCAGGTGACGCGCCAGGTCGCCCGCCGGCTCCAGCGCCGCCAGGGCGTCGTGGTCTTTGGCGAAGCGCTCCGGTATCTCCTTCGTCGCCGCCTCCAGCATCCTCTCCTGCGCCTTCCCGGCGCCGTGCGCGGCCTTCTCCTTCTCGGTGAGGGGCCGATACTCGAAGGGAACGGTCAGCTCCCTCGCCTTCGCGTCGTAAGTCGCGGTCTTCACGAGCGGCACGAAAAATCGCTTCTCGCCCTTCACGTTGTTCTGCTCGGCGTCGGCCGCGATCAGCTCGAAGCGGACTGTCGCGCCGTTCTTCGCCTTGTAGCGGTAGTCGGAGAAGTGCTCGCCGGTCTTCACGTAGTACTGGTCGGCGTTGGCCCAGTGGAGGTAGACCTCCTCACCGTTGTACGGGATGGCGTACTTCTGCCGCCTGGAGTAGCGCCGCCTGGAGAGGAAGTCGCCGTTGTCGTAGTAGCGGTTGAAGAACGTGTAGACGTGGTTGAAGATCGTCGCTTTGAGGTCCTCCAAATCCACGGTCTCGCCGGCGTCGGAGCGTTGCTGCAAATACTGCTTACCGAGCGGCGTCTCGTGGTAAGCCTCGTTCAACTCGCCCTTCGAGTCGATGGCGTATTCGCCGAAGCTCTCCCTGATACGGTCCGTCGTCTGCCGCAGATCCTGGGCCCTGGCGGTCTGCCGGGCCACCGCGCCGCCTTGCAGGGTCTCCTCGACCATGCGGGGCAGGCTCTCGTCTATGAAGCGCCGGATCTCGGCGCGCTTGTGGTTCATGATGCGGTAGATACCGAAGGCCAGGTCCGCGCTCTCGAACTGGAAGAGTTCCCTCAGCAAGTCCTGCAATCTCGCAAGAGCGTCCGTCGTCAAGCGGCCTCCGTCCCTTCCGGAATTACGTCCCTCGGACATAAGTATCTCCGACCGTCCCCCCGAGGGCAACGGCGATTCCGATAGGGGCTACGCGCCCCGCCACACCTCGACCCGCACGACGTCGAAGTGGTGATCGTAGGTCCATACCGGCAGCCCGAGCCGCCGGCTCATCGTCGCGGTGACGGCGTCGAACATGCTCAACGTCTGGTCGCGGTACCGGCGTAGCAGGCCAGCGGCCTCGCCGAAGTCGTCTGGGGTGGGGTTCACCAGGAAGGAGCCGCCTTCGACCTCCTCTAGCCAACCCCGCGCCGCTCCTCCGCCCAGCTTGTACAGGACCAACGAGTAACACTCGCACAGAGTCGGGTAGGCAACCGCAACCCCGAGCCCCTCCGAGTTCAAGCGGCCGATCTCTCCTTGCGCCCGCTCGTGGTGCTCGTCAGATGGGTCCAGGGCGGCGTAGAGCGGCCCGGTGTCGGCCAGGACCGTCCTGCTCACCCCTCGGCGGCCTCCGCGAGGTACCGGTCGTGCCGCGAGCTAACATCGCCCGTCCCGCTTCCGCGCCCGGCCGGGGTGATCCCGAAAGATCGTCCCGAAGGGGGCGGCAAGAAGCCCCGCTTCGCCAGATACTCCCGGAGCGCCGCCTGCGTCAGCGCAGTCAGGGCCAGCGGCACGTCCTGCGAACGCCGGTAGGCCTCCAACGCCTCCTCTAACTCGTCAGGCAACGTAATGGTGGCCCGTTTCATGCCCCCAGTCTACCAGCACTGGTGAGTTAGGTGAATTTGGTGAACGGTCCGCTCTCGGCGGTCGCTCTCCGAGCGGCTACCGCCCGCCTTTGCGGGTAAGTTCCTCCAGCGAGTGGATAAATCCCTCGACCTCTTCCGCGGTGTTGTAAGGAGCGAGGCCGACGCGGACGAACCCGCCGCTCTCGCGAACCCCGAGCTTCTCCGCGAGCGTCGAGGCGTAGAAGTCGCCGGCCGCTATGAAGAAGCCGTCTTTGAGCGCGTGCTCGCAGACCTCCCTCGGGGTATGGCCCTCTACGCGGAACGCGATGGTCGGGGTCTTGCGGACGCCGTCGGGGGCGGCGTAGAGCTTTAACCCGGGGAGGTCCCGCAGGGCCGCGCGGAGGTTTTCGGCGAGGGCGGCTTCGTACTCCTCGACCGTCTGCATGGCGCTCACGAACCGGTCCCGGGCGGATGTCCCGGTTCCCAGAGAGCTAATAAAGTCGAGGGCGCCTTTGACGCCGGCTATACCCTCGTGGTTCTGGGTGCCGGTCTCGAGCCTGTCG
>JADDPU010000316.1 GCA_016781725.1 Rubrobacter sp.
AGGACACCGTGGGCCCGAGCCCGAACACGACCTACATGCACATCCCGCCGCTGTTCATGTGCGAGGTGAGCTGAGGAGTTGTAGCCTTCGCCTAAAATCCGCTCCACCCGACAACGAGTATGGTAGCCTACGAGGGTCCGTGGGGGACCATACCGAAAGTCAAGGGGATCGCTGGGGGCGAAAGGCTCGTGAAGCTTGAGGAGCTTGTCAAGGGTACAGTTGTAGACGGCGTCGAGCCCGATGGCCCTGTGACCGTCGTAAACGTAGAATGGAACGGCACCGACTCCGTAGAGGTCTTCTATAAGGACGTTTCCGGAGGCCCGGGAAGCCAACTGCTCTACAGGTTCAACGAGGCTCGCATGAAGATCCTCGGTGGGGCGGAGGAATGGGCATTCGACGGGGATGGTCGATTCTTCCGGCTGGCGGCTGAGGCGAAGAGGATCAAGATGGCCTACCTCTTCGATGCCCTGCTCGCGGTGCACACCTCCCTCGTGGACCCTTATCCGCATCAGATCTCCGCCGTCTACGAGCGGATGCTGCGTAAACAGCCCCTGCGGTTCCTGCTGGCCGACGACCCTGGCGCGGGGAAGACGATCATGGCCGGCCTTCTCATGAAAGAGTTGGTGGCGCGCGGCGACCTGGAGCGGTGTATGGTGGTATGTCCGGGGAGCCTGGTCGAGCAGTGGCAAGACGAGTTGTGGCAGAAGTTCATGCTTCCTTTCGAGATCGTCGCCCGCGAACAGATCGAGGCTTCGAGGACGGGCAACCCATTTGCCGAGACAAACCTCGTGATATGCCGCCTCGATCACCTGAGCCGTAACGAGGGCGTTCAAGAGATGCTTAAAGGAACGGAATGGGACCTCATCGTGGTGGACGAGGCGCACAAGATGAGCGCGTCGTTCTCCGGGGGCGAGATCAACCGCACCAAGCGTTACGGACTCGGGGAGCTGCTCTCCGGCCTTACGCGCCACTTCTTGCTGATGAGTGCGACCCCTCACAACGGCAAAGAAGAGGATTTCCAACTCTTCATGCGCCTGTTGGACCAGGACAGGTTCGAGGGCCGCTTCCGGCAGAGGGCGCGCCGCGCCAGCGTAAGCGACCTGATGCGCCGCATGATCAAGGAGGACCTGCGGAAGTTCGACGGCACGAAGCTCTTCCCCGAACGCTACGCTCACACGGTAGGCTACAACCTCTCCTCCGACGAGGCCAACCTCTACGAAGAGGTGACGGACTACGTGCGACGGGAGTTCAACAGGGCTGAAGCCGCAGGGGGCGCGTGCGGACCGTCGGGTTCGCGCTGACTATCCTGCAGAGGCGCCTTGCGTCCTCTCCAGAGGCTATCTATCGCTCGCTCGTCCGTCGTCGCGAGCGACTTGAAGAGAAGCTGCGCGAGGCACGCATCGCCGGAAGAGTCGCAACCGACGCGCGGCTCAATACCCTGACCTCCACTCTGGAGAACTACGAGGACGAGTTACCGGGTGAAGAGCTGGAGGAGGCCGAGGAGGAGGTCGTGGACCTCGCCACGGCTTCCGCCAACACTTGGGAGTTGGAGCAGGAGATAGCGACGCTGCGCAGGTTGGAGGGCCTGGCGGCGCGGGTTCGGGCTGGCCACAGCGACCGCAAGTGGGAGCAATTGCGCAGGTTGTTGGTGGACGAGGGCCTGATGTTCCACGCTGGCGGGCATCCACGGAAGCTGATCATCTTCACGGAGCACCGCGACACACTGGGCTACCTCGAACGTAAGCTGAAGACCCTGAGAGGCGACGGCGCCGTGGTGACTATCTCGGGCGGGATGCGGCGAGGGGAGAGGCACCAGGCACAGGAACGGTTCCTTGGCGACCCGGCGGTAACCATCCTGCTCGCCACGGATGCAGCCGGCGAGGGCGTAAATCTGCAGCGGGCAAGCCTGATGGTCAACTACGATCTACCCTGGAACCCGAACCGCCTGGAGCAGCGCTTCGGCCGAATCCACCGCATCGGCCAGACCGAAGAGTGCCACCTCTGGAACCTTGTGGCCGAAGACACGCGCGAGGGCGAGGTCTATTACCGGCTGCTCAAGAAGCTGGAGACGGCACGCAAAGCGTTGCAGGGCAAGGTCTTCGATGTCTTGGGAGAGTTGTTTCGCGAGAAGCCGTTGCGAGAACTCCTGATCGAGGCGGTGCGCAGCACCGAGGGCAGGTCGGCCACGAGACGCAAGGTTACGAGCGCCCTGGACGCCGTGATGGAGCAGCGGCGGTTGGAGGCCCTGATCAACGAGCAGGCGCTCACCCACGAAGCGATCAGCCCCGAGACGTTGGGGCGCATCCGGTCCGACATGGAGAGGGCCGAGGCTCGCCGTCTCCAGCCCCACTTCGTCGCCTCGTTCTTCGTGGAGGCCGCGCGGCTCTTCGGCGCCAGGCCCCGCGAGGCCGAGCCTGGACGTTACGAGCTTAAGAAGGTGCCTGACAGAATCTACGACCGGGCGAGAAGGTTG
>JADDPU010000023.1 GCA_016781725.1 Rubrobacter sp.
TCGAGTGCAAGGCGCGTGTTTTAGACGAAGCAACTTCGGACGTTTTCGAGATCCCGTCTTTCGTAGCGCTTTTCGTAACGGTTGGGAGACGGTCGCCCGGTATGCTGGCCGTCTCATGTACGTGCGAGCGAGTGTTCAGCCAGAGAAAATACCCCAAATGGGTGATGCGCCGGTCCTACAGCGGCGGGTATGCTGGCGCCGAAGGTTTACGAGGTGGGGATCGCCGGGGTGGAGGGAGGTTTGAAATTGACCCCGCAGGGAGAGGTCGATAGGCGCCACCGGCCCTCGTTCGAGGCCGGCGGCGTGCCGTCGGAGACCGCGCGCCCGGGTCCGGTGAACCGGGGCGCCCTGAGGGGGAGGGTCAGACGCCTGCGCCCGGAGGATCTGGGTATCGGCGAGCTCTTCGAGAGGGTTAGGGACGCGATCGTAGTCGCGGACGCGAGGACCCAGCAGGTCGTCTTATGGAACCCGGCGGCCGAGAGGATGTTCGGCTACTCTCCCTCCGAGGCATTCGGGATGGCGGTCGAGGCGCTGGTCCCCGAGCGCCTCAAGGCCCGGCACCGCGCAGGCATCGCGCGCTACGGGGAGACCGGCTCAGGCCCCTACATCGACTCGGACGCCCCGCTGAACCTGCCGGCCGTGCGCAAAGACGGCGAGGAGATCCTGGTCGAGCTGTCCTTGAGCCCCATCGGGCCGGCTGACGGCGGGGGACGGTTCGTGCTCGCCATAATCCGCGACGCCACCGATCGCGTGAGAGCCGAGGAAGCGTTGTCGCGGCTGGCGGCCATCGTAGAGTCCGCCGACGACGCGATCATCGGCAAGACCCTGGACGGCACCATCACGAGCTGGAACTCCGGCGCGCAGAGGATCTACGGTTACACCGCCGAGGAGGTCGTGGGGCGGCCCATAACCATCCTCGTTCCTCCTGATCGTCCGAACGACGTTCCGGAGATCCTGGCTAGGGTCAGGCCGGGGGAGAAGGTGGATCACTACGAGACCGTCCGGGTCCGCAAGGACGGCAGCCGCATCCACATCTCCCTGACGGTCTCCCCGATCAGGGACGCGGAAGGCAACGTTATCGGGGCCTCGACGGTCGCCCGGAATATCACCGAGCGTAAGCGGGCCGAGGAAGAGATAAGGCGCCTCAACGAGGTCCTGGAAGCGCGCATCGCCGAGCGCACCGCGCAGCTGGCCGAGAGCGAGCGCCAGCTGAGGGAGTTGGTCGGCAGGCTGATGGCGGCCCAGGAGGAGGAGCGCAGGCGCGTGGCTTACGAGGTGCACGACGGGTTGACGCAGACGGCGGCGGCCGCCCACCTCTACCTTCAGGCGTTCTCCGAAGACCACCCGCCGGCCACCGCCAAGGGACGGGAGGAGCTTGACCGGGCGCTTGGGCTGGTCCGGAAGACGGTGGTCGAGGCCAGGCACGTCATCGAGGGCCTGAGGCCCACGGCGCTCGACGACTTCGGCCTCGCGACCGCCATCCGCCTCGAGGTCGAGCAGCTACGCTCGGAGGGCTGGCACATCGACTACGAGGACGGCCTTGGGGACGCGCGGCTCCCGGCCGAGATCGAGACGGCGCTCTACAGGGTGGCCCAGGAAGCGCTTACCAACGCGCGCAAGCACGCCGGGACCAACCGGGCCCGCGTCGAACTCGTACCCCGTGACAAGACCATCCGCCTCGAGGTCAGGGACGAGGGGCGCGGGTTCGATCCTTCGTCGCCCATCACCAACGGTCCGGGGGAGAGGGTGGGTCTCGCCGGCATGCGGGAGAGGGTAGCGCTGCTCGGTGGCGAGCTGGAGATCCAAAGCCGCCCTGGGGCCGGCACCCGCGTGACCGCGCGCGTGCCCTTGCCGGAATCCGAAGAGAGGGAGAGCGACCATGCAGGATAGAGCTTCGCCGGCCCGGGTGCTCATCGCCGACGACAGCGCCCTGGTGCGGGACGGGATGCGCGCCATGCTGGCGAGAGAGCCGGACCTCGAGGTGGTCGCCGAGGCGGCCAACGGCGAAGAAGCCCTGCGGGCGTGCCGCTCCTCGAGGCCAGACCTGATCCTGATGGACGTGCGGATGCCGAAGATGGACGGCCTAGAAGCTACCCGGGCGATAAAGGCCGAGTATCCCAAGACGGCAGTCCTGGTCGTGACCACCCACGAGAGCCCGGAGTACCTGCTCGACGCCATAAGGGCGGGAGCGGCCGGATATGTACTTAAAGAAGCCACCAGGCGCGAGTTGCTCGGCGCCGTGCGCGGGGTGCTCGGCGGCGAGTCCCCGATGAACCAGGAACTCGCCGTGCGGCTGCTCAGGCGCATGGCCGACGAAAACGGATCACCCACACAACCGCCCCCCGAGCCCGCCACGAAGCGCCAGGAGCACTCACTAGGATCTCTCACACCCCGCGAGCTGGACGTGCTGCGTCACCTGGCCGTGGG
>JADDPU010000387.1 GCA_016781725.1 Rubrobacter sp.
CAAAGGAGGACATGTTGATGAGGGCGCCGCCCTCCTGCTTTCGGAAGAGAGGCAGCCCGGCGCGGGCACCGTAGATCTGGCCGAACAGGTTCGTCTCGATAGAAGCGTCAGCCCCGTCACCTTGCGCCGCCGGGCCAGGAACTCGTCCGAACCCTCGCGCAGCTGGTGGCTCAACCGTTCGGGTCTCATCGAGTCCTCCTTAGGAAGGCGTAGGCCGCCCCGGCGAGCCCCGCCGCCGCGAGGGCTGCCAGCCGGCCGCGGTTTTTCGTCGCCCAGAACTGCGGGTCGCTCTCGCGGGCCTCTTCGTCGAAGATGCCGCGTGCGCCGCGGTCGTCTGGCACGGGCTCGAAGAGGTAGTCGGGACGGTCCGTGTCCACGGGCTCATCCGCCTGCTGGGCGTCGTAGCCCGTCCTGGCCAGGTAGCGCTCGGCGAGCCCGGGTAGGAGCTTGTTCCCGAGGATCGTCGCCACCACGGAGGTCCCGGCGTAGACCTCGCGCCGCCTGTTGTGCGCGCTCCAGTAGACTGCCTTGGCGGCGAATTCGGGCTGGTAGATCGGGGGCACCGGTTGCGGATGATACGGCATCCGGGTCCTTGAGACCCCAAACTGCGGGGTGTTGAGCGCCGGGAGTTGCACCATCGTCAGGTGCACGTTGCTCCCGTCGTGCAGTAGCTCGGTCCGCACAGACTCCGTGAAACCCTTTATGGCGTGCTTGGAGCCGCAGTACGCGGCCTGGAGCGGGATACCCCGGTAGGCGAGCGCCGACCCCACCTGCACGATCGTCCCCCGATCGCGTGGCAGCATTCGCTTCAAGGCCGCCATCGTGCCGTGCACATACCCCAGGTACGTCACCTCCGTGATCCTACGGTACTCCTCGGGCGTGGTCTCCTTGACGGGGGCGAAGACCGCCGTCATGGCGTTGTTGACCCAGACGTCTATCGAGCCGAGTTCCTCCTCTACCCTCCCCGCGGCCTCCTCGACCGCCCCTGCGTCGGAGACGTCCGTCGGCAGGACGAGCGCCCGGCCGCCCAGGGCCTCGACCTCCTGGCGGGCGCCTTCGAGCCCGTCGCGGCCGCGGGCGAGCAGCCCTATCCGCGCCCCGGGACTCCGCCGGGCGAACTCCCTGACGGTGGCGCGGCCCACGCCGGCGGAGGCCCCGGTTACGACGACTACCTCGGGCACGCTCGTCTCCCTTCGGTCATGAGATCATCCCCTCAGTTTGTTCCGCGATTTTAGTCGGGCACCTGCCCGAGCGAGGGAGAGTCTACCCTAGCGTCGGCGACGTACTCGGGGTGGCGGAGGCATCGACGGCATCGCTGTCACCTCCATTCGATGGGCGGCGGCGTGCCTCCGGGGCCGAGGGCGCGGCCTGCTCGCTGCCCCAGGCCTCTCTCCAAAGGGCGCTACGCCGGTTCTCCTGGCCACCTTACACCTTGCCGATCAAACGGCATACGATCCCGGCCGCCGGTCCGCCGCGCTTGGCTCCGTTGGAACCTACCGCGGGGGCGGCGTCCACGGTTTCGTAGCTAGGGCGGCGCCGTGGAGACCCCCCGGCCGGTTGCGCTGCCGTTGCGGGCGGGCCAGGTATGGACGATGACTCTCGCCCGCCCGACAAGGCCGGATAACCGAGCGTATACTGAACACCGGGCGCGGTGTTCCCGACCGGCCGGACGACCTTTGTGATCGGAGTTCTTTATCCTGCCTATTTTTGTCGTGTTTCCCCGATACGCCATGGGAGACCAGGGCGCAGGATACCGCTACCCCCGCTTCGAGCGCGAGATGCTCCTCGAAGGTCTCTCCTTCCGCGGTGGCCCGCCGCCGGGACGGGCGCTGCCGGAGTTCGACCTGCCAACGACCGACGGCGACCGCCTCCGCAAGAGCGACTTCGTCGGCCAACGGCCGCTGCTGCTCTCCTTCGCCTCGATCACCTGCCCGATGGTCGCGGGCAACGGACCGGCGCTCAAGCGACTCCACGAAGAGTTCGGCGAGCGGGTCGCCTTCGTCACGCTCTACGTCCGCGAGGCGCATCCGGGCGGGCGCTACCCGCAAGCGGACGCGCTCGAGCAAAAGCTCCGGTACGCCCGCGCGTACAAAGAGCGTGACCGGATTCCCTGGCCCGTCGCCGTGGACAGCGTCGAAGGGGACCTGCACCGCGCCCTGGATCCGAAGCCCGACGCGGCCTACCTGATGGACGCCTACGGCGACGTGGCGTTCCGGGCTGTGTCGTCGAGCGATGGGCGGGTGCTCAGGGAAGGGCTCGAAGCACTCGTGTCCGACCAACCACTCCCGATCGGCGAGCGCCAGCCCAGGGTTGTCCCCCTGCTCAAGGGGCTTGGCATGATGAGCGAGATACTGGACTTCGCCGGTCGGGAGGCCAAGGAAGACTTCCGGAGGGAACTGCCGCCGGTGTACGCTTTGGCGCACCTGGCCTCCCTCCTCCGTCCGCTCCCGCCGCTCGGGCGGGGAATCGCTGC
>JADDPU010000038.1 GCA_016781725.1 Rubrobacter sp.
AATGCGGGCCCTCTAGCGACCTCTTCAGGGCGGCGGTTGGGGGTATCGGCGCCGTCGGGATAGTAACCGAGGTGGTGGTCGAGGGCGTCGAGCGCTTCAACGTCGAGCAGAGGGTCCAGACTGAAGAGGTGTCCTTCGTCGAGGAGAACCTCGAACAACTCCTGCGGGAGAACGACCACCTTAGCCTGTACCTGTTCCCCTTCTCGGACAAGTGCCGCGTCAACACCTGGAACCGGACGGATAAGAGGCACTCGGTTCTCGGAGACCTCCGGGAGTTCTTGAGGACCTCAGTCGACGCTTTGGGGGCCGCGTGGGTCGGCAACCTTATGGCCTACACGGGGTTGCTCGGTACCTTCTCGCCCCTCGTCTACGGCGTCGAGCGCGGGTCCCACCTCGTCTTGGAGAGCAACAAGGCCTTCAACCGGACGATCTACCATTTGCACCAGGAGCTGGAGTTCACGGTCCCCTTCGAAGATACCTTCGAGGCTTGCGGGCGTTTCATCGAGCTCTACGAGCGGATGTACCCTTCGGGGTTGCCCTACGCGCTCTTCGAGGTGCGCTTCACGCCGGAGCACGATCGCACCCTGATAGGCGCGGGAGGGGGGCGCCGCTCCACCTGGATAGACCTGGTCTGCAACGACTCGGAAGGCTTCGAAAGGTACTACGCGGCCGCCGAAGGGTTGGTCAAGGAGATCGGGGCCCGCCCGCACCTGGGCAAGTTCTGCGAGGGTTTCAAAAAGGAGGATATGGCGAGGCTGCACGGGGATAGCTTCGAGAGGTTCCTAGAGCTTGTGGAGGAGCACGACCCCGAGCGCAAGTTCGCCAACGGCTTCACGCGACGGCTCTTTGGCGATGGACGCCCCCGACGAAGCGCAACCGATCCACGAGGACGAGAGGCAGGAAGTGTCTAACAGGGAAAGAACGGGGGTTGAGCCGGCCGGCGCGCGGAAAGACGCGGGCGTAAGCTCCTCTCGGGACTCGCTCGCCGGGGCCGGGTGGAGGTGCGAAGAGATCGGCGTGACGCCCTCGGGCGGCCGGTCTTTCTCCTGGATCAACCCCCTGCCCCTCTGGAGGTCGCGCAACCAGAACCTGATGCGTCTGTTCGGGGACCCGACAAACGATGAGCGTCGCCTCTGGATGGGGCTGCAGAGGCGGGCCGGGAAACTGCCGAAGGACCTGATCATCGTCGACCACGCGGGCCGCGAAGAGGTCTCGTTTATCGTGGTGGGGGATACCGGAGAGGGGGACGCCTCGCAACACGCGGTCGTGAAGCCGCTCCTCGCGTGCGGGCGGGACACCGATTTCATGGTTGTCTGCAGCGACGTGATCTACCCCGCAGGTGACGCGGAAGACTACGACGCCAAGTTCTATGCGCCCTACGAGGACTACCAGAGTCCCATCTACGCCTTGCCGGGCAACCACGACTGGTACGACGGCCTGGTCGGTTTCATGCACCACCTGTGCGGGGCCGAGGTGTCCGATCTCCCCGCCACGCAGGGGCGACCCTCATCCTTAAAGGAGCGATTGCGGCGGCTGCTGTGGCGCAGGCCGGCGAGGAAGGGCCGGGAGGGGCTCCCGGCGCGCAGGCGCACCGAGGAAGGCCGGCGTTCTGGCCAGAGCTCGCCCTACTTCGCCATCGACACAGGCCCACTGCTCCTCGTGGGCATCGATACCGGCATGGGCGGCCCGATCGACCGCGAGCAGGGCGGGTGGCTGAGAAGGGTCTCGCGGGAGGTAGACAAGCCGAAGATACTTCTCACGGGCAAGCCGCTCTACGTGGACGGCGAGCACCACCCCTACCCCATAGAGGACGGCGGCACCGTGGACGAGGTGGTCCGCGACCCCGCACACGGCTACGTCGCCGCCATCGGCGGGGACATACACAACTACCAGCGCTACTCGGTAAGGGTAGATGGGCGGGACGCGCCGCTCCACTACATCGTGAGCGGGGGAGGGGGCGCCTACATGAGCGCCACGCACAGGATCCCAAAAGTGGATCTGGAAGGCGTAGGCGAGGACGACTTCGTCTGCTACCCGCGGCGCGGCGACTCCCTCTCTTTCTACAGCAAGCTCTACGACCGCCGTTTCGGCTTGGGCAGGGGGTGGCTCGAGATAGCGCCGAGCGAGGCGGCCAAGTACATGGCAGAGCGCCTAAGGATCGAACCCGCGCGGCCTGAGGACCAAGGGGCGCGCGTCAGCGGGCGCACCCGACGCGTGGCCGACTGGATCTTCCCGCTGCCCGGCAGCGGACGGGCCCTCTACCACCACTTCTTCTCCGAGTTCTTCGACTGGAACGAGCCGCCTTTGTTCAAGAACTTTCTGCGCATCGACGCGTCAAAGAGCGAGGTCCGGATACGCTGCTTCGCGGCGACGGGCTGCGCCGAGCACGAGGGGAATCCGCCATTAGAGGACGAGGTCACGATCTCGCTCGGATCCACGTAACCGAGGTGCTCGGCTACGGCGTCG
>JADDPU010000516.1 GCA_016781725.1 Rubrobacter sp.
AGCCGCCCCCGCCGTCGCCGGGACCGCCGTGATCTTCGCCGTGGTCGCTACCCGTGTGGCCGCCGTAGTAGCTGCCCGCGGCGCCGCCTCCGGCGGCGCTTCCGCTGCTGGCGCCGCCCCGTCTGCGGCGACGGCGAGAATCGACGAATATGCCTACGACGACCACGACCAGGACAATGGAGGCGATTGCCAAGAATAGTCCCACCCCGAGATCTCCCTTCTCCGATTCCCCCGAGTCTGGCACCAGTCTACCGGCAAGAACCTCTACGTTACAACCCGGCATGCAAGGCGGCACGGGTGTGCCTGAGTACGAATGCCGGTTCGCGGGGGGTCGTATACTTAGCGTGGTACTCGAAGAGGCTATGGACAGAGGTGCGACGAGTGGATCAAAAGACTATCGTGGTGATGGAGGGGGATCAGACCGGCCAGGAGCTTCTGGAGGAAGCCCTGCGGGTCCTCGACCCTTCGGTTACCGGCGTGGACGTGGACTTTCGGAGGTTTGACCTCTCGCTGGAGAACCGCCGGGCGACCGGCAACGAGGTGGTCCACGAGGCGGCGGCGGCGATGAAGGAGTGCGGGTTCGGGATCAAGGCCGCAACCGTTACCCCCGAGACGCCAGGCGACGTGGGCTCGCCTAACGCCATCCTGCGCAAGGGGATAGACGGCACCGTGATCGTGCGCACCGGGCGGCGCATCCCGGGCGTCCACCCCGTGACGGGGGTGCACGCCCCCATCTCGGTGGTGCGCATGGCAGTGGACGACGCCTACGGGGCCGAGGAGTGGCGCCAGGGCGAGGGGCTCGACGAGGTCGCCTACAGGACGGAGAAGATAAGCCGCAGGGTCTGCCGCGGGGTCTCGGAGTTCGCGTTTATCCAGGCGCGCAAGATGCGGGCCAAGGTCTTCGGCGGGCCTAAGTACACGGTCTCGCCCGTCTACGAGGGGATGCTCAAGGAGGAGATGGACCGCGCCGCCGAGAACTGCCGCGACGTCCGCTACGACCCGCAGCTCATAGACGCAACCTACGCGCTGCTGCTCACCACCTACGGCGAGCCGCTCGTCATCCCCACCCTCAACCGCGACGGCGACTGCATCTCAGACCTCGTGATGCAGATGTTCGGCTCCATAGCGGGGGCCGAGTCGCTGCTAATTGCCCTCGACGAAGAGGAGAACCCGGAGACCGTGATGGCCGAGGCCCCGCACGGCACTGCCCCCTCGCTCGAGGGCAAGAACGTCGCCAACCCGATGGCCATGATCCTGGCCGGCGCAGCACTCCTCACCTTTTTCCACGAGGAGGAGGCCAGCCGCGTCTCGCGCGCTATCTACGAGTCCACCTTCGAGAGCGTCCTCGACGGCGTCAAGACCGCCGACCTCGGCGGCTCGGCGGGCACCACGGAGTTTACCGACGAGATCATCCGCCACGTCCGGACCAAGCTCGAGGTCTGGAGCGCCCTTGCTTAGGCGAGGGAGACGCGTGAGCCTAGGTCTCCCCGCCGGAACCCCCGAGGCCGTGGGCCTCGCCGCCGTTGCCGGTATCCGCTCGATGGCGGCCCCGGCCCTCCTGGCCCAAGCCATCCGGCGCGGCGACGTCCGGGGCCTCGCGGGCACACCGTTCGCCGCCCTCGGGTCGGGCAGGGTCCCACTCCTGCTCGAGGCCTTGATGATCGGCGAGATGGCCGGAGACAAGACGCCCTTCATCCCGGCGCGGACCTCGGCGCCCGCCCTACTCGGGCGCGTCCTCTCAGGAGCCCTCGTCGGGGCCGCCCTCTGGGCCTCCGGCGAGCGCAGCGCCCCTGCAGGCGCCCTGGTCGGCGCCTCCTCGGCCCTCGCCGGGGTCTACGCGGTCGACCGGCTGCGTTCAGGGGCCACGCAGGGGCTCGGCGTGCCGGACACGATCTTCGGCCTGCTCGAAGACGGCCTCGTCCTCTCCTTGGGGACCCGCCTGCTCCGACGGGCCGGCTAGAGGGCCGCGCTCGAAACGAACAGAGGGCTCGTGGCTGAAGAGCGTGACCGGCTGCGGAGGGTCTTCGACGAGGCGGCGCTCCTCTACGACGAGGTGCGCCCGGGTTACCCCGCGGCGCTCTACGACGACGTAGTCTCCCTTTCGGGAATACCGCCGGGGGGCCGGATACTCGAGATTGGCTGCGGAACAGCCCAGGCCACGGTTCCTCTCGCCAGCAGGGGTTACCGTATCCTCTGCGTCGAGCTCGGGGAGAACCTCGCCGCGGCCGCCCGCCGCAACCTGTCGGCCTACCCGCGCGCCGAGGTGCTCGTCGGGAACTTCGAAGAGTGGTCCTCCCAAGAGGAGGCCTTCGACCTGGCGATCTCGGCGACCGCCTTCCACTGGCTCGACCCTTCGGTGGCCTACCCCAAGGTCGCCAGGTCGCTAAGACCAGGTGGGGCCATCGCCCTGTTCTGGAACGAGCACG
>JADDPU010000592.1 GCA_016781725.1 Rubrobacter sp.
TTCAGCGGGTCAAGCTGATGCTCGGGGAGCATCCGGGCAGGGCTTGATCGCGGCATCCGCAGCGGTTTCAAAGGAGGCTACCGCAATCCCTGCTGGCCTCCTATCCTCGGGCATCGGACAGGGAACGGTACGCTTCGGGCTCTCCCTTACCGATTTGCGACCACTCGAAAGCGGTGGCGGCAAGAGTCCCGGTTGGCGCCCCCTCTAATCGAGGAGGCGTGAGAGGAGGCCGCGCGGCTTGGACTCGGCGGATTCGATAAGGGCAGAGACGATTACCGTGGCGGCCAAGAGCGTCAGCGAGCCGTTGCCGAAGAAACGCAGCAGGCGTTGGGCGAACGCCGCACCGGTCGGCGTCCCCGGCGCCGGCCTCGTGCCAGACCGCACGGGGGTGAAGCCCCCCGGCGCCCGGCTCGCCACCGTCGCCCCGAGCACGGCCGAGACCAGCGTGTTGAAGGCGGCGCCTCGCGTTATCGCGTGCCATCTCGGCGTAAATGGTCATCCTCTCGCCGACTCCAACCGCAACTACCTTGCAAAGAGCCTCGTTGGTCGGTCCCGTGTCGCGCTTGCTCAGCACCGATCCTCGAACTTGACCTTGACCATCGAGAACACGGACTCGACGCTCGAGTGGCGGTGGTAATGCCCCACGCAACTTTCCCTCTCGACCATGAAAGCGTGGTACATCCTAGACCACGCCGATCCCTCGTCGGGCGGCGGGTTGCTGGATTTCGAGAAGTGAACGGCGTTGCTCCGGCGCCCTTTGGCGGCGTGGGCGTTCTCGTGGCTCGAGTACGCTTTGTGGGCAGGGATACGCGCAACGTCGGAGTACGCGGCCCTCTGGACCGGCGGCACGAAGGAGCCGGTGCGGTTGGCGGCCCGACCGCCAGCTTCGATTTGGAGACCATGTCATGTTGGTGGCGCGGCGCCAACCAACCTTACGGTGCTGCGGGGGTCGTCAGCAACGCGCTTGTGTCCCTGTTGGGCGTAATTCATCCGAAATTCATCGTTACCTGTGATCCTCTACGGGCAATCGGGTTAAACGAGCGCAGCGAGGACCCCGTTCTCGCTGGCAGCGAACAAGGAGGGTCCGGCTGAGCGGGTGAGGATCTGCGAAAGAATGGAACGAGCCGACGTACGTGACCGCTGTGACCATACGGGCGCGCTCCTCGAGCAGCACAAGCAAGCCAGCAACGACGCTATCGGGAAGGAGAGGGCACCATGACCGTACTGACGCCCGCCCACCTGCGGGCCATCATGCCAAACATCCCCCAAAAAGACGAGGTGACGGAGTTCCCCGCGTGCTGCAACGCGATGCGCCGCTTCCACATCACCAACAAAAAGCGGGCGGCCGCATGGTTGGCGAACGTGGCGAAGGAGTCCGGCCATCTCTTCTACGTCGAGGAGATCGCCTCTGGCGCGGCTTACGAAGGGAGGGCGGATCTCGGAAACACCCATCCCGGAGACGGGGTGAGGTTCAAAGGCCGGGGCTACATCCAGATTACCGGACGGGCGAACTACACCAGGGTAGCCCGGGCGTTCGACATCCCCTGCGTCGCAAACCCTGATCTGCTGGAGCAGATGCCCTGGCGGTGGCTGACGGCTGGGTACTACTGGGAGCAAATGAGCAGCCTCGGGAATTTAAACCTGATAGCAGACCAGGGGAACTTCGAGAGCACAGTGCTCGGCGTGAGGGGAGGTCCCGATCCCGAGAGGCGCGATTACTATGACCGCGCCATGCGCGTCCTCCCGAACGACCTGACTATCCCCTCCCCGGGTCCAGCCCCCGCGCCCGATCCGGAGCGCAAGGCGGTCGTTCTCAAGGCGGGGCTCGGCAAAGACGGGAACCCCAACGTCGCCTACGTGCGCGAGCATCCAACCAACTACATCTGGCGTTCCGACATCGAGAAGCTCACGACGCGGCTTGTCAACATGGACCGCTTCTACAAGAAAATTTGGATCAACACCTATAAGAAACATCCACCGGGATGGAATCGGGACACGACCAGCTTCGATGTATGGGGCTTCGGGGGGAGGGGCGATGTTCTCCCGGTCGAGATCGGGCGCGAGGTCTTCGACGTTATCTTCGACGACCCGAACCCACCGAATATCTGGTGGACGATCTACCGGGGCCGGATGTGGACGAGGGCGGGTGGGGATCAACCATCCCCACCGGGACCGCCCGACTCGGACCCGCAGCACAACAATCACATCCACGTCACTTACCTGGATGCGAGCTGATGGGTCAGTGTTGATCCCCGAGTCGTGGGCAACTCCTTGCCACCCTCGCCAAAGAGTAAGTGCGCGGCACCACTCGCCACGCCGGAGGAAAGCCTGGGGCCGGCGGGCTTCCATCGCGTCTCAAGCCCGTAGTAGCCGTTCCCGGGAAACCTTGAGGACGGGTAACTGCGGGGCAGGTACGAGAAGAGGGCCGGGACAAACGTCCCGGCCCTCGGCGCTACCC
>JADDPU010000144.1 GCA_016781725.1 Rubrobacter sp.
TTATCACGGGCGGTGGATCTGGCCTCGGGGCGGCGACGGCGGAGGTCCTCGCCGAAGCCGGGGCAAACGTCTTGCTCGCTGACGTGAACGAGGACGCCGGAGAACGGCTGGCCTCGAAGATAGGGGACCGTGCCAGGTTCGTTCGTACCGACGTTACGGACGAGGCGAGCGTCAGGCACGCGCTTGGCTCGGCGGTCGAGGTCTTCGGCTCCCTTGAGGGAGTGGTGAACTGCGCCGGGATCGGGCCGGCGGCGAAGGTCGTCGGGCGAAAGGGCGTCCACGACCTGGAGCTCTTCTCAAGGGTCGTCGAGATAAACCTCGTCGGGACCTTCAACGTCATCCGCCTCGCCGCCGCCGAGCTGCGGGCAAACGAGCCCGGTGAAGGCGGCGAGCGCGGGATCATCGTCAACACCGCGAGCGTGGCGGCCTACGACGGCCAGATCGGGCAGGCCGCCTACGCAGCCTCCAAGGGCGGCGTCGTCTCCCTCACGCTTCCCGTGGCGCGCGAGCTGGCCTCGAGCGGCATCCGGGTGATGACGATAGCCCCCGGCATCTTCGAGACACCGATGCTCGCGGCGTTGCCGGAGCAGGCGAAGGAGTCGCTCGGCAAGCAGGTGCCTTTCCCGAGCCGGCTGGGCAGGCCAGAGGAGTACGCAGCACTCGTAAAACACATCATCGAGAACCCGATGCTCAACGGCGAGGTGATACGGCTCGACGGCGCCATCCGCATGGCCCCGAGATAATCGCCACCGTAGGGGCCTTTGGGTTTGGGGTCAGAATCGATCTACGGATAGGCGCGTGCCGGATCCCGTCTCTCGCGAAAGCTGCCGAGAACGGCAACGCGCCGGTGCGTACGGGAGCGAAAAGATGCTCGGCTTCGCACAAGGGTGGTGGTTGGTGATGTCTGTTATACTGTTTATTCAGACATCACCAACTGGCGAGAAAGCAGACGCGAGATGACCACGAAGGACCTAGATAGCCTCAGGCGGGCGGCCGAGGGGGCGACGCCGGAGTCCGTGGAAGCTGCGGCGAGCTTCCTGCGGGCGGTGGACGACGAGCTGCAGGGGATGCTCGCGGCGCGGGCGCTGGACTGGTTCGCGAGGGGTGTGGCGCTGGTGGACAGGGAGCAGGTGGTCGAGGCGCTGTCTGCCTCGGAGGGATACGAGGCGGTGCTGCCCCTGATCGAGGATCTGGTGCTCGAGGAAGCACGAAAGTCGCCCGTGGCTCGGGCGCGGCTGCGTGGGATCCGCAGGAAGAGGGAGATGTTAGGGGCCGAGGGCGGCTGTGTGGGGACCGCCGAGGCGGCGGAGATCCTGGGGGGCATCTCGAAGCAGGCGGTGGACAAGCGGCGCGAGCGGCGAACGATCCTGGCGCTGCCCAGGGGCGGTGGCGAGTACGCTTTTCCGCTCTGGCAGTTCGATGAAGGAACCAGAGATGGCCTGGTTCCCGGCCTCACGGGTGTGCTGAGGAGCTTCTCTGTGGAGAACCCCTGGATGCGGGCCGAGTTCATGCTTGCGCCCAACGACCGGCTCGGAGGGAAGAGGCCCCTGGACGCGCTCAGGGACGGGGAGACTGACGCTGCGGCACGGGCCGCCTCGACCTACGGTGTGCACGGCTCGGAGTAGCGGGCTTTGGCCGCCCTGCGGTTGCCCCCGGACTTCGAGCGGAAGAGGCTTCACGTGGTTAGGCGCTCGGGGCCCTGGCAAAGGTTGCACCCGGAAGAGTACTCGGCGCTCTACTTCGGGAAGGACCTAAAGAACCGCTTCGATGATCCCAGGAGCAAGTACGGGGTGCTCTACGTCGCCGAGGACGAGTTCGGCGCGTTCGTGGAGACGTTCCTCCGGAATCCGAGCCTTACCCTTGTTGCGAAAGACGAGCTGGTCAAACGCAGGCTGAGCGAGATCGAAGCGAGCGCGGACCTCTCGCTCGTAGACCTGACGGGCAAGGGGCTGCAGCATGCCGGGGTCACGGGAGAGATCTCGACGGCGCCCCACGATGAGACATGGGCGCTTTCGCGGGCGATCCACGACCATCCGTCGAGGCCGGACGGGATCCGTTACCGGCTCAAGCACGATCTCGAGAGGATCGGCATCGCGATATTCGACCGTGTGGAGGTCGTCGGTTTAGGGGTCAGGAGTAAGGGTAGCCTCGCCGATCCCTCCAACGCCGCGCTGTTGGGAAAGATCCTCGAAGAGTACGGTAAGGATTACATCTAGCGCGGTAGTGGTACCGAGGCGGCTGACGCCCCCGGACACGAAGCCCCCTTCAACGGGCCTGCGGGCGCTCCTCGAAGAGCCCACGCGAGGCAGCCCAAGAGCCACATCGGATCCACGGCGGGTTGCAGTACTGCTGCAGTAAATCGGCCCGGCGCCCTGATCGAGCCTTTTCTTTTTACCGCTTTTGCAGGAAATTGAAGAGCTGCCGGAGAAGGATTCGAA
>JADDPU010000602.1 GCA_016781725.1 Rubrobacter sp.
CCGAACGCAAGAAGGCCGAAGAGGCGCTCAAGGAGAGCGAGGAGCGCTACCGGGCGGTGATGGCGCAGAGCGTGGAGGCCATCTACCTCTACGACGCCGAGACCAAGCGTGTTCTGGAGTCCAACGCCGCCTTTCGGAGGCTTATGGGCTACGGCGAAGAAGAACTCGTTGGCATGCGTATCTACGACTTTATCGACCACGACGACGAAGACATCGCTCGACACGTTAGGCGTAGCCTCAAGGAGAAGCGACGCCACATAGGCGAGAGGAGATACCGTCGGAAGGACGGCTCGGTGATAATCGTGGACACGAGTGCCTCCGTAATCTCCTACGGCGGCAGGACGGCGTTGTGCGCCGTCTCCAGGGACGTCACCGAGCGCAGGGAGGCCGAGGAGGCCTTGCGCAGGAGCGAGGCCAGGTTGGCGGAGGCGCAGCAGCTAGCGCACCTGGGGGGTTGGGAGTGGGATATAGTGACGGGGGAGATATCCTGGTCCGATGAGGTCTACCGCATCTACGGTCTGGCGCCGCAGTCGGTCGTCCCCACTCTAGAGAGGTTCATGGAGGTCGTGCACCCGGACGATAGGGAGCGCACCAAGGCGGTTATAGACGGCGTCGTCAACGACCATCGGCCTTACGACCTGGAGCACCGGATCGTCAGGCCGGACGGTGAGGTGCGGGTGGTGCACCGCCGGGCCGAGGTGTTCAGAGACGAGGCGGGCCGACCCCTCCGGGTGGTCGGCACCGTCCACGACATCACGGAGCGCAAGGAGGCCGAAGAACGGCTCAGGGAGACCGAGGAGCGCTACCGGACCGTTGTCGAGGAGCAGACCGAGCTTGTGTGCCGCTTCCTGCCCGACCTCACCATCACCTTCGCCAATGCAGCCTACTGCCGCTACTTTGGGTTGCAGCCAGAGGAGGCGATCGGAGAGAGCTTTATAGAGCGGGTGCCGGTCGAGGACCGTGTTTATTACGAGGAACAACTCGCCTGGCTAAACAAAGAGAACCCTACGAGGACGATCGAGCACAGGGTTGTCACGCCCGAGGGGGAGGATCGCTGGCAGCAGTGGACCGACACGGCGATCTTTGATCGGGAGGGGCGCATCGTCGAGTACCAGTCGGTGGGTAGGGACGTCACCGAGCGTAAGGTCCTGGAAGAGCGGCTGGAGCATCGGGCCTTCCACGACCCCCTGACCGACCTCCCCAACCGCCAGCTTCTTCTTGACCGCCTCGCTCATGCCCTGGCCCGTACCCAGAGAAGGAAGGGCAGCGGGGTGGCCGTGCTGTTCATGGACCTCGATGGGTTCAAGGTCGTCAACGATTCTCTAGGACACGACACCGGCGACAGGTTGCTGGTGGAGGTGGCGGAGCGTCTGAAGGGATGCTTGAGGCCCGAGGACACCCTGGCCCGGTTCGCGGGAGACGAGTTCATCGTGCTCTTGGAGGAGGTCGAAGGTGCCGACGAGGCCCTCAGGGTCACCCAAAGGATTACCGAGAGGTTCCGAGGACCGTTCATCCTGGACGGTAGGGAGCTTGTCGTCAGGTTCAGCATCGGGGTAGCTTTAGGCCAGGGGCACACGAAGTCTCCCGAGGAGTTGCTCAGGGACGCCGATGTGGCCATGTACCGGGCCAAGGCTGATGCCACTGATTACCGGGTGTTCGACCCTGAGATGCACGAGCAGGCCCTGAGCCGCTTGGAGTTGGAGAACGAGCTGCGAGGTGCCCTGCAGAAGGACGAGTTCACGGTGCACTACCAGCCCATGTTCCGCCTGGGGCAGCAGTACACGATCGAAGGGGTCGAGGCTCTGGTGCGCTGGGAGCATCCCCAAAAGGGCTTCATGTTGCCAGGCGAGTTCATCCCGGTAGCAGAGGAGACGGGCCTTATCATCCCGGTTGGTGGGTGGGTCCTGAAGGAGGCCTGCCGCCAGGCCAAGCAGTGGCAGGAGCGCTTCCCGAACGAAGCGCCCCTGGACATGTGCGTGAACCTCTCCGCCGCCCAGGTTCGCCACCCTGGCCTCCTTCATGACGTGAGATCGGCGCTAGGGGAGAGTGCTCTTGCGCCGGGAAGCCTGATCCTTGAGATAACCGAGGGGACGCTCCTTAAGGACACGCAAGTGATCGAGACAATCTTTAAGGAGTTGAAAGCGCTCGGGGTGAGGCTGACCATAGACGACTTCGGCAAGGAGTACTCCTCGCTCTCCTACCTCAACCGGTTGCCGGTAGATGCTTTGAAGATCGACCGGTTGTTCTTGGAGAGCTTTGGGGAGAAGCCTAGCAACACGATCATCGTGGAGGCGGTGATATCGTTGGCCCACTCGCTTGGGCTGGAAGTAACCGGGGAGGGGGTTGAGAGCGCCGAGCAGTTGGAGCTTCTGAGGGGGATGGGGTGCGACTTTGCCCAGGGCTACCACCTC
>JADDPU010000282.1 GCA_016781725.1 Rubrobacter sp.
CTCAAAGGCAAAGGTAGGCAGAGTGCGAGCCATCGCCAGCCCTGGCCGCACCAACAGGCCGGGGCCTACAGAAGATCGAGCCACGCTCCATGCGGCGCCTGAGCTATAGGGACGGGCAATCGTGGCGGAGGCAGAAAGGACCCGAGCTTTGAAGGTTTTGATCGCCGAAGACGACGCGGTATCCCGAGAAATTCTCAAGACGACAGTCGAGAGATTAGGGCACGAGTGTCTGGTGAGCGAAGACGGCCTGGAGGCCTGGGAGACGTACCAGAGTACGCCTGGCGTAGACGTCATCATCAGCGACAGGATGATGCCGAACATGGACGGGCTCGAGCTTTGCCGCAAGGTTCGCGCGCTAGAGCAGGGCGAGCGTACCTTCATCATCTTCCTGACCGCCCTGGGTGGCGAGCAGCACCTCCTTGAGGGTATGAGGGCCGGTGCTGACGAATACCTCACCAAGCCGCTGGACCGCGACCAGCTGCGGGCAAGGCTGGAGACCGCTTCGAGCGTGGCCTCGCTGCGCCGCCGCATGGACGCCGAAGGAGATGGCGGCGGGGCAGTCCGCGAACCCGGCGCCGGTGGTGAACCCCGGGGCGCGACGCCCGGGACCAGGACGCTAGAGCCCACCAGGAGCCGGGGGCCTGGCGTTCGGGCCAAGGCCTGGGACATCCTCATCTCCGAGGGCAAGCTCACCGAGGAGCAGCTACAGCAGGCGCTGGAGGCCCAAAAAGGCAAGCCGATGGAGCTCGGCAGAACCCTGGTCTCGCTTGGCTTCATCTCCGAGGCTGACCTCGCCCGGGCCCAGGCGCAGCGGTTGAACCTGGATTACGTCGATCTGACGGAGGCCCACGTCGACCGCGAGGCCGCGAGGCTCGTGCCGGAGCGGCTGCTGCGCAGGCACAACGCGCTGCCGCTCTACAGGGAAGACGCACACCTGGTGGTCGCGATGAGCAATCCCACCGACATCTACGCCCTCGACGACCTGAAATTGGCCAGCGGCTGCCCGATCGTACCCGTGGTAACCACGGCGGAGAGCCTGCAGCGGATGCAGGCGCGGGTCTTCTCCACGGGCGCGCAGGTCGCGGAGATCCTGCAGGATGCGGTAGAGCCGGAGGTCGAGGAACAGGGCGAACTCGAGCTCGGAACGGCGGCGGAGGCGAACGAAGCGCCCGTCATACAGCTTGTGAGCTCTATCCTGCAGCGGGCGGTCGGGGAGCAAGCCTCTGACATACACCTCGAGCCCCAGGCGCGTGACCTGAAGGTTCGCCTGCGGGTAGACGGGACGCTCGGCGAGTTCATGAGCGTGCCGCCCGGGTTACAGGCAGGGGTCGTCTCGCGCGTCAAGATCCTCGCCAACCTGGACATCGCCGAGAAACGGATCCCCCAGGACGGCCGTTTCAGCGTGAGGGTCGCCGGCAAGAAGGTGGACCTCAGGGTCGCAACCCTGCCTACCATCTTCGGCGAAGAGGTGGTGCTGCGGCTGCTCGACACCTCGAACCTCAATACCGAGCTCACGGCGCTCGGCTTCTCAGCGCGCGACTTCGAGCGCTACAGGGAGGTTTTCGAGCGTCCCTACGGCACCATCCTCGTCACGGGACCAACTGGGAGCGGCAAGTCCACCACCCTTTACGCCACCCTGAACCAGCTCAACTCGCCGCAGCGAAAGATCATTACGATAGAGGATCCGGTGGAGTACAGGATGCCTGGGATCAACCAGATCCAGGTCAACCCCAGGGCTGGGCTTACCTTCGCCTCTGGTCTCAGGAGCATCCTGAGGAACGACCCCGACATCGTGATGGTAGGCGAGATAAGGGACCACGAGACCGCGAAAACCGGCGTCGAAGCGGCCCTGACGGGCCATCTGGTCCTCGCCACGCTGCACACCAACGACGCCCCCTCGGCCGTGACCAGGCTCACGGAGATGGGCGTCGAGCCGTTCCTCACCTCCTCGGCCGTCGACTGCGTCATCGCCCAGAGGCTCGCCAGGAAACTCTGCGAGAGGTGCAGGCAACCCGTAGAGATAGAGCGCGAGATACTCGAGGGGATGAACTTTCCGCTCGAGCACGCCCCGCAGGAGATGCGTTTCTACAAGGCTGTGGGCTGCGAGTGGTGTGGGGAGACCGGCTACCGCGGGCGCGTGGGCCTCTACGAGCTGATGGTGGTCACCGACGAGATCAGGGAGGCGGTCCTAAAGCGCGTCTCAGCCACCGAAATCGGTCACGCGGCCGTGCGCTCGGGGATGCTGCGCCTCAGGGACGACGGCCTGGTCAAGGCAGCCCGGGGCCTTACGACCATCGAGGAGGTCTTGAGGGTCGTGGTGTAAGGATCCTGCAAGAAGTACGCTGCCTCCAGCTTACCTCTGAAGGCTCTGTGTTACGCTGCCCTCGCTGGACACGCTGAGGCGTAGGGGAACTGGCAATTGCAAGACGCGATC
>JADDPU010000060.1 GCA_016781725.1 Rubrobacter sp.
AGTGGTTCG
The DNA here is from genome assembly GCA_016781725.1 of Rubrobacter sp. Taxonomy (GTDB): domain Bacteria; phylum Actinomycetota; class Rubrobacteria; order Rubrobacterales; family Rubrobacteraceae; genus Rubrobacter_D. The sequence goes on from JADDPU010000060.1 coordinate 10, forward strand.
AATCCACTATCGCCCACCACGCTGCGCGACGGCCGCCGGCGCGCTCCTTCGAACTAGCTAGCCCTTCTTTTCGCCCTCCGATCCACCCTTTCCAGAAAGGTGCGCACAACATGGCATCCGTCAAGCTACCCGACGGTAGACAACTAGAGATAGAACCGGCCGAGAGGGCCAGGGACGTTGCCGAGAGGATCGGCAAACGCCTGGCGCGCGACGCCATCGTGGCCAAACTGGACGGTAACCTCATCGACCTCGACGCCCCGGTGGACGGTGGGGGCGAGTTCGAGGTCGTCACGGGGGACTCCGCCGAGGGCCTGGAGGTGCTGCGGCACTCCACGGCGCACGCGATGGCGCAGGCCATACTCGAGCTCTACCCTGGCAGCAAGCTGACCATCGGGCCGCCGATCGAGGACGGTTTCTTCTACGACATCGAGGTCGCAGGGCGCATCACCGACGATGACCTGCCCCGCATCGAGGAGCGGATGCGCGAGATCTCCGCCAGAGACCTGCCCATCGAGCGCGAGGCCGTCTCCAAGGCCGAGGTACTGAGGCTCTACGAGGACAACCCTTACAAGCTCGAGATCATCTCCGACCTCGAAGACGGGGAGATCACCCTCTACCGCCAGGGAGACTTTTTCGACCTCTGCCGCGGCCCGCACGTGCCGAGCACCGGACGCCTCGGGGCTTTCAAGCTGCAGAACATAGCTGGCGCCTACTGGCGCGGCGACGAGAAGAATAAGATGCTGACCCGCGTCTACGGGACTGCCTGGCCTACCGAGAAGCAGCTGAAGGCGTACCTGCGCCACCTCGAGGAGGTGAAGGCCCGCGACCACCGCAAGATCGGCAAAGACCTCGACCTCTTCACCTTCTCGCCCGACATCGGCGCCGGCATCCCGCTCTTTTTGCCCAAAGGGGAGATGCTGCGCCACCTCATGGAAGACTACGTGCGCGAGGTCCAGACCCGCCACGGCTACGACCACGTCTGGACCGGGCACCTGGCCAACGAGCAGCTCTACGTAAAGTCCGGGCACATCGAGCACTACAGGGACGACATGTACCCGGCGATGGTGGACGGCGAGACGCGCTACCGGCTCAAGCCTATGAACTGCCCGAGCCACATGACGCTCTTCAACTCGCAGGCCCACTCGTATAGGGACCTGCCGCTGCGCTACGCCGAGTTCGCCACGCTCTACCGCTACGAGAAGAGCGGGCAACTGAGCGGCCTGACCCGCGTGCGCAGCCTCACGCAGGACGACGCCCACGTCTTCTGCACCGAGGCGCAGGTGCAGGAGGAGTTCTCCCGCGCCCTAAAGATAGTGCGTGAGGTACTCGACACCTACGGGTTCGACGACTACTACGTGCGGCTCTCATTGCGCGACCAGGAGACCGGCAAGTACGTAGCAGACGACGAGAAGTGGACCCGCGCGGAGGGGGCTCTCACGGAGGCTTTGGACGCGACAGGCATCCCCTACAGACCGGCGGCGGGGGAGGCGGCGTTCTACGGGCCCAAGGCCGACTTTATGGCCAAGGACGTGCTCGGGCGGGAGTGGCAGCTCTCCACGATCCAGGTGGATTTCATCCAGCCGGCGCGCCTCGGGTGCGAGTACGTAGGCGAGGACGGCCAGGGGCACACCCCGGTCCTGTTGCACAGGGCCGTTACGGGGACCACGGAGCGGTTCATGGGCGTCCTGATCGAGCACTACGGCGGCGCCTTTCCGGTCTGGCTCTCGCCGCTGCAAGCCGTCGTAGTCCCCGTGGCCGACCGGCACCTGGACTACGCAAGACGGGTGCAGGAAACACTCGCCGCGGCCGGCATCCGGGTCGAGGTGGACGACTCGCAGAACAGCATGCAGAAGAAGATCCGGGAGAACGCCAGGCAGAAGGTCCCTTATCTTCTCATCGTCGGCGACGCCGAGGCCGAAGCCGGGACCGTCAACGTCCGCCGCCGCGGGGAGAGAGAGCAGGAGGAGACGCCGCTCGAGGACTTCAGGGCGAGGGTCCTCGAAGAGGTCGGCTCGCGCCGATAGTTTCGTATAGACACGGGCGGCGGGCGCGGAGTATAATCTGTGGCGGTAGTTGGGGCCCGCGTCACGTCCGGCGCACGAGCAATCATCGTCAGGCGCACGCGAACGGCCCCGAAAACTTGATTTCGAGAGGAGTGGTGCACAGTAGCGACTGAAGAAGAGCCGAGGATCAACGGACAGATCCGGGCACGAGAGGTGCGTTTGATCTCGGCCACCGGCGAGCAGCTAGGTATAAAGCATATCCGCGAGGCCCTGGACTACGGCGAGAGGGCAGACCTGGACCTCGTGGAGGTCGCCCCGAACGCCAACCCGCCAGTGGTCCGCATGATGGACTACGGCAAGTTCAAGTACCAGAAAGAACAGGCCCGCAAGGCCGCCCGCAAAAACCAGGTCAACGTCAACGTGCGGGAGATTAAGCTCAGGCCCAAGATCGGGGACCACGACTTCAACACCAAGCGCGGCCACGTCGAGCGCTTCCTGCGCGGCGGCGACAAGGTGAAGGTCACCATCATGTTCCGGGGCCGCGAGGTCCAGCACCCCGAGCTCGGGGAGAGGCTCCTCAGGAGGCTCGCCAGCGACCTTGAGGAGCTCGGGCGCATCGAGAGCCAGCCGAACCTCGACGGGCGCAACATGGTCATGGTGATGGCCCCGAAGAAGGAGGCCAGGGAGGCTGAGGCCCCGCCGGCCGAGGAACAGCAGCCCTCCCGGGCGCGGGAGCGCAGGGAGAGGGCAGCTCGCAGATAAGCAACAGTTTGATACACTACCCTTGCGTTAGCTGAGGCGAAACGGCTTCGACTCCCGTGCCGCGAGCCTCTTTGTAGGCAGAAGACAAGAGACGAAACGCGGAGGAAAACATGCCGAAGATGAAGACCCACAGGGGCGCCGCCGGGCGCTTCGAAGTGAGGAAAAATGGCAGGGTCCGCCGCCGCCGGGCCGGCCACAACCACATGCTGGAGAAAAAGACCCGCAAGCAGAAGCGGCGCCTCAACACCGAGACCGAGCTCACGCGCTCCGACGAGAAGAAGCTCAAGCGCCTCTTGGGGGTGAGGTAGCATGGCACGCACCGCGCGCAGCCTGCACGCCCGCAAGAAGCGCCGCAAGGTTCTGGAGCAGGCTAAAGGCTACAGGGGGACCAAGCACACCTCTTACAAGCGGGCCAAGGAGCAGGTGTGGAAGAGCGGCGTCTACGCCTACGAGGGGCGCAAGCAGCGCAAGAGGGACTTTCGGTCGCTCTGGATCCAGCGCATCAACGCCGGCGCCCGCGAGCACGGCCTCTCCTATTCGCAGCTCATCCACGGCCTCAAGCTCGCCGAGATAGACCTCGACCGCAAGATCCTCGCCGACCTCGCCGTCGCCGAGCCCGAAATTTTCGCCGCCGTCGTGACCCAGGCCAAGAACGCCCTCGAAGGCAGACCGGTCGAGAGGCGGGTCAGGGTCGAGCGGAGCGTCCGGCCCGAGCAACCACGACCGGCGGTCCGCAGAGAGCCCGCAGCCGAGCCTTCCGAGGAGAAGACTGAGGCGCCGGCGGAGGTCGAGGCTACCGAAGCCGCCGAGCGCAGGGCCGACGAGTTGGAAGTGGATCTCACGGCCGTCGAGGGCTCCGGGGTGGAGGGCCGCGTCCTCGTGGAGGACGTGGAGGAGGCCGCCGAGGAGGAGGGCAAGGTCCACGCCACGGAGACCGCCGAGCAGAGGGCCGAAGAGCTCGGGGTAGACCTCTCGACCGTGGAGGGTACGGGCCAGGGCGGTCGTATCACCGTCGCGGATGTCGAGAAGGCCGCCTCGGGCGACGACGAGTAGCAGCCCGGTGCCGGCGACCCCGGCGATCTCCCTGAAGCGGGCGGCGAGGCTAAACACCAAAAAGCACCGCGAGGCCGAGCGGCTCTTTCTCGCCGAAGGCACGAGCCTTATCGGGGAGTCCCCGGCGCCGCCCGTGCAACTGTTCGAGGAGCCAGAGCAGGTCCGTCGCGTCTCCTCGCTAACGACCCCGACAGGTCCTGTCGGGGTCTTCCCTTTTCTGGACGTGCCGCCCGCAAGATTGCTCGCGGAGGCCGAACGCATAGTGCTACTGCACGGTGTCCAGGACCCGGGGAACGTCGGAACCGTGATCCGCTCAGCCCACGCCTTCGGGGCCGGGGTCGCCCTCTCCAGAGGCTGCGCCGACCTGTACAACCCGAAGACCGTCAGGGCCACGATGGGCTCTATCTTCCACGCCACCGTGGCTCGAGAGCTGGCCTCCTTACGTTTCCTCGGGGAGGCTTCGAGGGCCGATTTCGGGTCGGTGGCGGCGGTGCCCGAGGGTGGAGACACGCCGCGCTCGTTGCCGCCGGGGCGGCTGGTGATCTGCGTCGGCGCCGAAGGGGCGGGGCTGCCTGAGGAGGTAGTGGAAGCGTGCGGGTCGCGGGTCACGGTTCCCTCGTTGGCGGCCTCGCTCAACGCCGCGGTCGCGGCCTCCATCCTGCTCTACGAGGCTTATGCCCGTGTGCTACCATAAGCGCCCATTATGGCGGTGAGCGCGCGCATCGAAGAGCTAAAGTCCGAGGCGCTCGCTGCTGTGGCCGCCTCCGATTCGACCGCAGCCCTCGAAGACCTAAGGGTCCGCTACCTCGGCCGCTCGGCGGAGCTCACGGAGATAAAGAAGAGCATCGGCAGCCTGCCCGCCGAGGAGCGCAAGGAGGTCGGTAGATCGGCCAACCTTGCCTCCCGCGAGATAGAGGAGACGATAGAAGAGCAGCGGGCCGGGATAGCCCTGGCGGAGCGAGAAGAGCGCCTGAGGGCCGAGGCGGTGGACGTCACGCTCCCCGGCGTGGCGTTCCCGAAGGGGAACCTGCATCCTTCGCAGCGGATCATCGACGACGTGGTGGACTTCTTCGTCGGCCTTGGCTATCGCGTGGCCGAAGGTCCCGAGGTCGAGACCGACTACTACAACTTCACGGCCCTCGGGATACCGCCGGGGCACCCGGCGCGCACGATGCAGGACACGTTCTTCGTGGACGAGGGGCTGGTGCTGCGGACGCAGACCTCGCCCATGCAGATAAGGACCATGCTCTCGCAGGAGCCGCCGGTGTACGTAGTGTGTCCAGGACGGACCTACAGGCGCGACTCCGACCCGACGCACACGCCGATGTTCCACCAGATCGAGGGCCTCGCCGTCGACCGGGGCCTTACCCTCGGGCACCTGAAGGGGACGCTCGCGGCGATGGCCCGCCACGTCTTCGGGGAGGACGTCAAGATCCGGCTGCGGCCGAGCTACTTCCAGTTCACCGAGCCCAGCGTGGAGCTGGACGTGAGCTGCTTTATCTGCGGCGGGGACGACCCGGGCTGCAAGGTCTGCAAGGGCGCCGGATGGCTGGAGATGCTTGGCGCCGGCATGGTAGACCCCGGGGTCCTCGAGGAGGTCGGGTACGACCCCGAGGAGTACACGGGGTACGCCTTCGGCATGGGCCCCGACCGGATGGCGATGGTCAAGTACGGCATCCCGGATCTGCGCCTCTTCTTCGAGGGCGACCTCCGCTTCCTGCGTCAGTTCTAGTCTTAGAAGGGATAGGTTTGCGCGTTCCGTTAGGTTGGCTGCACGAGTACCTGGACTTCGACCTCGGCGTCGAGGAGCTGGTCGACCTGTTCAGCCTCAGGAGCCAGGAGATCGACGGCGTCTACCGCCTCGGGGTGAGGGAGGGCGAGGTCGTGGTCGGCGAGGTAGTCGATTTCGGGCCGCACCCGAACGCCGACCGGCTCTTCGTCGCGAAGGTCGACCTCGGCGGTAGGGAGGTCCAGATCGTCGCCGGTGCCCCGAACCCCTACCCCGGGGCCCGCGTGCCGGTAGTCCTGCCAGGGAGCGTAATGGACGACGGTAGCAAGCTCAAGAAGGCGAAGCTGCGCGGCCTCGAGTCCTACGGGATGATGATGAGCGAGCGCGAGCTCGGCGTCTCGGCCGACCACGGGGGCATCCTCCTGCTCGACGAGTCCTACGAGGTCGGGCGCCCCATCGCCGACTACTTCCCGGTAGGGGAGACCGTCATCGACGTGGACATCACGCCGAACCGTCCCGATCTGTGGGGCATGATCGGGGTAGCCCGCGAGCTCGCCGCCATCCTGAAGACCGACTACCGCATCCCCGAAACCTCCCTGGAGACCGGAGGAGAGCCGACGACTGCCTACGGGCTCCGGGTCGAGGCGGAGGATCTGTGCCCGCGCTACGACCTGCGCCGCGTCTCGAACCTCGCGCCGGGGCGCCGGGCGCCGCTGTGGATGCGGCGCCGGATCCACGCCGCCGGCATGCGGCCCATAAACGCCGTGGTGGACGCCACCAACTACGTCATGCTCGAGACAGGCCAGCCGATCCACGCCTTCGACTCGGCGAAGGTCAGGGATGGTATCGTCGTCCGCCGCGCCCGACCGAACGAGAGCATCAAGCTCCTCGACGGCTCGACGCGCACGCTCGATGAGGAGGTGCTGGTCATAGCCGACGAGGAGCGGGGGCTCGTTATCGCAGGGGTCATGGGCGCCGAGGAGGCCGAGGTCGGGGAGGAGACGGAGGACGCCCTGATCGAGGTTGCCACCTTCGAAGGCCGCAACATCCTCGGGACGTCCCAGAGGCTCGGCCTGCGCACCGACGCCTCGGGCCGCTTCGAGCGCGGCCTCGACCCGAACATGGTGGACTTCGCGCTGGGGCGCGTGGTCGGCCTACTCACGCAGCAACCCGGAGGGCTGGCCGCCGACGATGTCCTGAGCCACTACCCGGAGCCGGTCGGGCCCTGGCGGGTGCCGCTGCGCCTGGAGCGGGCCGAGCTCTTGCTCGGCATGCCTGTAAGCGCGGACGAAGCGGCCGGGCGCCTCCAAGCCCTCGGCTGCGAGGTCCGGCGGGAGGACGGGAGGTTGGAGGCCACGGTGCCGACGTTCCGGAGGGACCTTCGCCGGGAGGCCGACCTGATCGAGGAGGTAGGGCGGCTCGTAGGGCTCGACAAGGTGCCCGAGGCCCTGCCCGCCGTCTCCCAGCCGGGCGGCCTCACCGAAGAGCAGCGCCGGGCGCGCCTCCTCAGGCGCCTGCTCGCCAGCCTCGGTCTCGCCGAGGCCATCACCTACCCGTTCGGCCCGGACCGCTGGATCGAGAGCCTGGACCCCGACGGAGACGGTGGTCCCGAAGCGACGGTCCGCGTCAAGAACCCGCTCAGCGCCGAAGGACGCAACCTGCGGACGAGCCTCCTGCCCGGGCTGCTGGACGCGGCTGCCCGCAACCGCGCCTTCGGAGCGGAGGGCGGAGGACTCTTCGAGCTTGGGCACGTCTTCGCCGCCGACGCCCCACCGGAGGACCTGCTGGACGCCGCCCTCAGGTTCCGCCTGGCGGGCGAGCTCGATGGCGAGGAGGAAACCAGGCTCCTGGGAGTTCGGGAGGAGACGCGCATCGGGGTCGTGCTCGCCGGCACCGTGCGTCCGGCGGGGTGGAACGTGCCGGCTGTGCGGGCAGGGTTCTTCGAAGCCAAGGGCCTCGTGGAGCGCCTCGTGCCCGGGGCGACCTTCGTGCGCCACGCCCGCCCGTTCTTGCATCCCGGGCGCTCCGCCGCCGTGCGCGCCGGCGGGAAAGAGGTTGGATGGGTCGGGGAGTTGCACCCCGAGGTCGTGGAGAGGTTCGAGCTCGGCGGTTGGCCTGTGGCGGCCTTTGAGCTGGATCCTCTCTCCTGCCAGCCGGACCCGGAGCCGCGGTTCGTGCCTTTCGTGAACGTCCCGGCCGTCGACAGGGACCTGGCGGTACTCGTCGAGGAACAGGTGCCGGTGGGCGATATGCTCTCCTCGATAGAACGTCTGCGTAGCCCCCTGCTCGTCGAGGCCAGGGTCTTCGACGTCTACGCGGGTAGCCAGGTCCCCGAGGGGGAGAAGAGCGTCGCCTTCGGCTTCACGTTCCAGGGCGAGCGAACCCTCACGGACGAGGAGGTCGGCGAAGAGGTGGGGCGCATCGCCGTCCGGCTCGAGGAGGAGTTCGGCGCCCGCGTCAGGGGCTAGAGCGGTCGGCCTGCCACTCGTCTTTGAGGACGCTCATCAGGATAGCGTCGTGGAAGGTATCGCCGCGCCGCACCGCGCGGCGGAGCCGGCCTTCCGTCTTGAAGCCGAGCTTCTCGTAGGTCGAGAACGCCTCCTCGTTGAACTCGAAGACGCTCAACCCGACGCGGTTGAGCCCGAGGGACTCGAAGGCGTAGCGCAAGATGCGGCCGATAGCCTCGGCGCCGTAGCCGTGGTGGCGGTCCTCCGGGTGGCCCACGATCACGGCGAGCTCCGCCGACTCGTTAGCCTCGCTGATGTTCATCAGGCTGATCACGCCTATCGGCGCCTCCTCGCCCTTGACGTGGATGGCGAAAGAGTCCTCGGTGCTCGAGAGTTCTCGATCCTCGAATAACCTCTCGACCGCGGAGTGGCCTAGAGGAGAGGCCGCCCAGCTGGTCAGGTACCAGACCTCCGGGTCGCCGTACCAGTCGCCGTAGAGGCGGTAGTTCTCGCGGGCGTGACGCCGCAGCTCGACCCTCTCGCCCTCGAGATTCCTGGCTCTGCCGGTCAGCCGCACCTCCCGAATATACCGGGTTTGCGCTACCTGCGCTATGTCGTAGTTCGTTCGATACTTTTCCGAAACACCGA
>JADDPU010000065.1 GCA_016781725.1 Rubrobacter sp.
CTCGAGGAGCCGATCCGGCAGATCGCGCGCAACGCCGGCGCCGACGGCTCCATCGTCGTGGGAAGGGTCAGGGACCGGGGCGGCTCCATCGGCTTCAACGCCTTGAGCGGCGAGTACGAAGATCTGGTGGCGGCGGGCGTGATCGACCCGGCCATGGTCACCCGCTCGGCGCTGCAGAACGCCGCCTCCATAGGCTCCCTCATCGTGACCACCGAGGTCGTGGTGGCCGAGCCCCCAGCGGGTCTCGGCGCGGCGGCGGTAACCAGGGCCGGCATGAACATGGACCTCTTGTAGAGCGGTTGGAGTCAGGGAGGCGCAGTGCGGGGACGACGCGGAGATGACCAACGGGCCAAGAGCGCGCCACCCGTCTGGCACCCTGAAGGAGGCACCAGACCCGAAGAGCGACCTGGCGGCTTTCGGCCTGCCCAGGAGGCTGGCATCCGTCCCGACGGCGGGCAAGCACCGGCGCAGCTACGATCCGCTCTCGCCCGCCGTCAACCACGAGCGTGAGGTGCAGTGCGCGAAGCCCAGCCGGGGTGGTCCGGGTAACGTTCCATCCACGTTCGGCCGTCTAACGAGAACTCGGCGCCTGCGCAGCAGCAGAAGGTCCGAGTCCTTACCCAACCTGTGAGCTAACGCGATGCTGAAGAAGGTTCTGGTCGCCAACCGCGGAGAGATCGCCATCCGGGCGTTCAGGGCGGCCTACGAGCTCGGCATCCGGACGGTCGCGATCTACACCCCCGAAGATCGGGGTTCCCTCCACCGGCAAAAGGCGGACGAGGCCTACGAGATCGGCGAGGTAGGCCACCCGGTGCGGGCCTACCTGAACATCGAGACGCTCGTCGACACCGCGAAGCGGGTCGGGGCCGACGCCGTATACCCCGGCTATGGCTTCCTCTCCGAGAGCGCGGCTTTCTCCCTGGCATGCGAGAAGGCCGGGCTCACGTTCATCGGCCCACCGCCCGCCGTGCTCTCGCTTACGGGGGACAAGATGAGCGCCCGCCGGGCCGCCGAGGAGGCGGGCATCCCCGTGCTGCGGGCCTCTGAGTCCGTCCGGGGTTACGAGGAGGCGGTGGCCGCGGCTGAAGATATAGGCTACCCGGTCTTCGTCAAGGCCGCCGGCGGGGGCGGGGGAAGGGGGCTCAGGCGGGTCGAGCGTCCCGAAGACCTCCCGGGTGCTGTAGAGACCGCGATCCGGGAGGCGCAGGGCGCGTTCGGCGACCCGACGGTCTTTCTCGAGCAGGCGGTCATCCGTCCGCGCCACATCGAGGTGCAGATACTTGCGGACGCCACAGGCGAGGTGATCCACCTGTTCGAGAGGGACTGTTCCGTCCAGCGGCGCCACCAGAAGGTGCTCGAGATCGCGCCTGCCCCCAACCTGGACCCCCGGCTGCGCGAGAGGCTCTGCGAGGACGCCGTCCGCTTCGGCCGCGCGGTCGGCTACCGCAACGCCGGCACCGTGGAGTTTCTCGTCGGGGAGGATGGGCGCTACACCTTTATCGAGACGAACCCGCGCATCCAGGTGGAACACACCGTCACCGAGGAGACCACCGACGTCGACCTCGTCCACGCCCAGCTCAGGATCGCCGGCGGGGAGACGCTCTCTGATCTCGGTCTCGCCCAGGAGGGCATCCGCCAGCGAGGCGTGGCTTTGCAGTGCCGCGTCACCACGGAGGACCCGGCCCAGGGCTTCAGACCGGACACGGGTAAGATCTCCGCCTACCGCTCGCCGGGCGGGGCCGGGATACGGCTGGACGGCGGTACCATTTACCCCGGGGCTGAGGTGAGCCCCTACTTCGACTCGCTCCTGGTGAAGCTCACCACGCGTGGGGCGACTCTGGCGGCGGCCGCCCGCCGCGCGGGGCGCGCCCTGGCCGAGTTCCGGGTGCGCGGTGTCGCGACCAACATGGTCTTTTTGAGGGCGGTGCTCGCCGACCCCGACTTCCTCGCGGGGCGCCTGAGCACGTCGTTCATCGACGAGAGGCCACACCTCACCGTCGCCGCCGCCGGGCGCGACCGCGCCAGCCGGCTCCTCGACCTTCTCGCCGAGTCGACCGTCAACCGCCCGCACGGACCGCCCCCCGCGGTCCCGGACCCCCGCACCAAGCTCCCGCCCCTGCCGGAGGGCGAACCGCCGCCCGGGTCCAGGCAGAGGCTACAAGAGCTCGGCCCGGAGGGCTTCGCCCGCTGGCTGCGCGAGAGCACCGCGCTCCAGGTTACCGACACCACGATGCGGGACGCCCACCAGTCGCTTCTCGCTACCAGGATGCGGACCTTCGACATGCTCGCGGTCGCCCCACACATCGCGCGCACGTTGCCCGGGCTGTTCTCGGCGGAGGTATGGGGCGGAGCTACCTTCGACGTCGCCCTGCGCTTCTTGCACGAGGACCCCTGGGAGCGGCTCGCCCGTCTCAGGGAGGTCCTGCCCAACGTCTGTTTGCAGATGCTCTTGCGCGGCCAGAACGTGGTCGGCTACACCACCTACCCGCCAGATGTAGTGGCCGCCTTCGTGCAGGAAGCGCACGCGGCGGGCCTCGACATCTTCCGCATCTTCGACGCCAACAACGACGTGGATCGGATGCGCCCCGCCATCGAGGCGGCCTTGGAGGCGGGGGCCCTGGCCGAGGGCGCGCTCTGCTACACGGGCGACCTCTGCGACCCGAAAGAGGATTTCTACAACCTGGATTACTACCTCCGCCTCGCCGAGGAGTTGGTGCAAGCCGGCGTGCACGTGTTGTGTATAAAGGACATGGCGGGCCTCGTGCGCGCCCCGGCCGCGCGAGCCCTCATCGGCGCCCTGAGGCGGGAGTTCGACCTCCCGGTGCACCTGCACACCCACGACACCGGCGGCGGCCAGCTCGCGACCTACCTTGCGGCGGTCGAAGCCGGCGTCGACGCTGTGGACGGGGCCGCCGCCCCCATGTCGGGCATGACCAGCCAGCCGTCCCTGGCCGCCATCGTCGCGGCGACGGACCACACAGGGCGCGAGACGGGCCTCTCCCTCGACTCTTTGGGGGATCTCGAGCCCTACTGGGAGGCGGTGAGAAGGTTGTACGCTCCTTTCGAATCCGGGCTGCGCTCCCCGACGGGCACCGTCTACCACCACGAGATACCGGGCGGCCAGCTCTCCAACCTCAGGCAGCAGGCTATAGCCCTCGGGCTCGCCGGGCGCTTCGAAGAGATAGAGCGCCTCTACGCCCGCTGCGACGAGCTGCTTGGCGGGCTGGTGAAGGTGACGCCCACGAGCAAGGTGGTCGGCGACCTCGCCCTGTATCTGCTCTCTGCGGGGATAGACCCCGACGACCTCAGGTCCGATCCCGGGGCGTACGATCTGCCTGACAGCGTCGTGGGCTTTTTGCGCGGCGAGCTCGGCGCGCCGCCGCGAGGATGGCCCGAGCCGTTCCGCTCCCAGGCACTCGTCGGGCGTGAGGAGCCGCAGGCCGACGGGCGCGTCTTGGAGGCAGGCATGCCGGCGCCAACAGGCGAAGAGCGCACGGCGCACCTGAACCGCCTCATGCTCCCCGGGCCCGCCGCGGAGAGGACGGCGGCCGAGGAACGCTTCGGGGACGTCTCGGTCGTCCCGACCAAGGCGTTCCTCTACGGGTTGGAGACGGGCGAGGAGGTGGCGGTCGATCTCGAGCCCGGGGTCCGGCTCTACGTCCGGCTAGAGGCGGTCACCGAGGCAGACGACCGGGGTATCCGGACGCTGCTGGTCCTGCTCAACGGACAGCAGCGCCCGATCGACGTCCTGGACCGCTCGCTCGAGCCCGAAGTCCAAGCCCGCGAGAAGGCGGACCCGAACAACGACGCCCACATCGCCGCGCCAATGACCGGGGTCGTGACGCTCGCGGTCGGCGAAGGCGAGAGAGTTGGCGCGGGGCAGCAGATCGCGACCATAGAGGCGATGAAGATGGAATCGGCGATCAGGGCTCCGGCCGACGGCGCCGTCGGCCGGCTCGCCGTCCCGTCTGGCACGAAGGTCGAGCCGGGCGACCTCCTCGCCGTCCTCGAGCCCGGGTGAACCTCGCGCTCGCGGCATAGCTTGGCAGCATCGGAGGAGTGCTGCGAAAGGAGAAATGGGATGCAGACACGACCAGACGAGGCGCACGAGGAGACTGGCGGGATCCGCAACTATAAGATGCTCGTCGGCGGCGAATGGGTGGACGCCCGCTCCGAAAAGACCTTCGAGAGCGTCAATCCCTACACCGGCAGAGTGTGGGCCACCGCGCCCGAGGCCGGTGAGGAGGATGTGGATCGGGCGGTGCGGGCCGCCCGCGAGGCCTTCGACGAGGGACCGTGGGGTAAGATGACAGGCACCGAGAGGGCACGCCTCCTGCGCCGCCTGGCCGAGTTGATCGCCGAGAACGCCGACCTCATCGCCCGGGTCGAGAGTACGGACAACGGCAAGCTGATCAAAGAGATGGGCGGGCAGATGAAGGCCCTGCCGGAATGGTACTACTACTTCGCCGGGGCCGCCGACAAGATACACGGCGAGACCATCCCCTCAGACAAGCCGAATTTCCTCCTCTACACGAGGAGGGAGCCCATCGGGGTGGTGGGCGCGATCGTGCCGTGGAACTCCCCCGTTCTGTTGCTCACTTGGAAGCTTGCCCCGGCGCTGGCCGCCGGCTGTACCGTCGTCGCGAAGCCCGCCGAGCAGACGCCGGCCTCGGTTCTGGAGTTCGCCGGGCTCTTCGAGGAGGCGGGCTTCCCGCCCGGAGTCTTCAACGTGGTGACCGGCGACGGTCCGACCGCGGGCCGGGCCTTGGTGCGCCACCCTGGTGTAGACAAGGTGGCCTTCACCGGTTCCACGCAGACCGGCATAGCTGTCATGAAGGACGCCGCCGACCACCTCGCCAAGGTCTCCCTGGAGCTCGGTGGCAAGTCACCCCAGATCGTCTTTGACGACGCCGACTTAGAGGCCTCCAACAACGGCGTGGTCGCCGGCATCTTTGCCGCCGCCGGTCAGACCTGCATGGCGGGCTCGCGCCTCTTCGTTCAGCAAAAGGCGCACGACGAGCTGGTCGGGCGGCTCTCCGAGAGGGCCGAGGCTATCAAGCTGGGCGACCCGTTCGGGACGGAGACCGAGATGGGGCCGGTCGCCTTCAAGGAGCACCTAGAGAAGGTACAGGATGCCATCCGCGCGGGCCAGGACGAGGGCGCCGAGCTGATCTGCGGTGGCAACCGTCCGGAAGCGCCCGAGCTCAGAGACGGCTACTTTATCGAGCCCACCATCTTCACTGGGGTCGACAACGGCATGCGGATCGCGCGTGAAGAGATCTTCGGTCCGGTGCTCTCGGTCATCCCCTTCGAGGACGAAGAGGAGCTCATCGAGCAGGCCAATGGCACGCGCTTCGGGCTGGCCGCCGGTGTGTGGACCAAAGACATCCGGAGGGCTCACCGGGTTGCGCACGCCCTGAGGGCGGGCACGGTTTGGGTCAACTCCTACCGCACCGTCTCGTTCAACGCACCGTTCGGGGGCTACAAGATGAGCGGGCTCGGCCGGGAGAACGGGCTGGAATCCGTAAACGAATACACCCAGGTCAAGTCCGTCTGGGTGGAGCTCTCCGGTCAGACCCGGGATCCCTTCGTGCTCGGGTAGCATCGCCGGGAACGGCGTGACTCGGCCGCTACCCGGTCGCGCTGCGGGTCTCCGAGTTCCAATGATAGGGGTGGCTTCCCGGGGTTCCCGTTCGACGGCGACCCGGAAGGGATGATCGGACCCACCTTGCGCCTGCGAAACGCCGACGCACCTACCTACTCCCCGGGCGTGTACGGGGTTCGCGGGAGCGGCTCACGGGAAGGCTTTGGCGTCCTCTCCGCCACTTCCCATCCGCTCGATGCTTTCGCGGATGCTCTCGATGAGCGGTAGTCCCTCTATGATCCTAACCGGGCGGCGGTACGTACCCCGGCAGGGCGGCGATCCGCTCCAGCCAGGCCCGCACCGTCGGGAAGCCACCTAGGTCGTAGCCGCCCTCCGCACAGAGACGCGGGTACGCGTAGAGGGCAATGTCCGCGATCGTGGGGTCCCCCCCGACGAAAAACTCGCGCCCGCCCAGATGCCGTTCCATTACCCCGAGGGCCCTGTAGCCTCCCTCGAAGAGTTGCTCCAGCTCGGCCCTTCTTTGGGCGGTGATCTCCACACCCCCCATGCGCCACAGGCGGGGCCGGGAGAGGTAGAGTAGGAGGCTGTACTGCTCGAAGAATATCCAGCGCAAGACCTGCGCCCGCTCCGCTTTCTCCTCGGGGAGGTAGGGGGTGCCCTCGGCCAGGTAGTAGAGGATCGCCCCGGACTCCGGGAGCATCGTCCCGTCCTCAAGCTCCAAGACCGGGACCTTGCCGTCCGGGTTGACGCTCTGCAGGAACCCCGGCGCATGGGTCTCGCCGCCCCTGGTGTCGTAGTCGATCACCTCGCACCTGCTTCCCAGAAGTCCCAGGAGCAGTCTGACCTTGTAGCTGTTGCCCGATCTCGGGGCGGAGTGCAAACGCATCGAGTCTCACCTCGCTTCGTGGTGAACGGCTGAGAGCCGCCCCATTGTGCGTGGTGCGACCCTCGCTGGCAAGGCCCGTAGGGCCTCGAGAGGGGACAGCGTCGGCGTCGTCAACCTCTAGCGGTTAGCCCGAGCGCTGGGGATGAGCCTATCGGAGCTGTTTGGCGAGATGGCGGGCCTGATGGAAGCCATCGGCATGGTCGCCGCCAACCTGACCAGATGCTACCGCCGCGGCTCCCCAGACCAATACCAATCCTGCCAGACACGAATATGACGCTCGACAACACGAAAAGAACACTGATGAACCGCGAAACACTCGAAGCACAACGTAGAGCAAGAAGAGGAGGGGCTCACAGACAAGGCCAACGATAAGTTGACCGGCGAGCAGCTTCCTGCCCGTCCTCTTACCCACCCAACTGCGTGCAAGGACCTTCTACGCGGTTCGCCTAGAGATCAGCTTCTATCTAGGCGTTCCGCGGTTAGTCCGCGAGGAGTTCGGAGGGATCGACGTCGAGCGCGTCGGCAAGTTCTTCGATCGTGCTGTCCTCCGCGGTCCCGCCGCCTAGTTCCAGCTCGTTAAGGCGGTCGTAGGGAACCCCGCTCGCTTGCTCCAACCGGCGTGGCGTGAGACCCCTGGACATCCTGAGCTCCCGCAAGCGTTCCCCGCTTATCTGTGGTTTTTCTCTCTCTTCCATGCCGACATTCTACCGAAATAAGCTAGAGGGTGTCGAATATTCTTTAGCCCTTCCCCTTACGGCTCGACTTTAGCCATTTGCGGGTGAAAGGGGTAGGGTACGTTCTCGTCACGGCGATCTGCCAAAGAAGAGGTGATCGAAATGCGTACCCTACCGACCACGATGATACGGCTTTTGGTCCCTTTCGCGCCACTTTTCTCAAAGCGCGTCCGGCAAAATGCCCAGGTTCTTCTGATGGACGCTTTTCCGCAGCTCCGGACCGGCGAACGGTCAGCTCGGCCTTGCGTGCGATGGGCTTGACCAAGAGAAACGCTCCCATCGTTACCATCGGGTTCTCAGCCACGCCAGCTGGTCGAGCCGGAAGGTAAGTCGCGTGTGGTTAGGGTTGCTGGTAGAGGCGTTCGTGCTAGAAGGAAATCCGTTGGTTGTGGGCATCGAAGAGACGCTGGGGTAGGAAGATCTCTGCCAGGGGCGTCTACCGCGACCCGGTGCGTTCGAGCCCTGAAACCCACGTGAAGAGCAGCAAGCTGCGATGGGTGTGTGTAATGCTTTTGGTGGAGACCCCGTGGGTTTCTGGAGTCTGAGCCTTAGCCTTCCTCCCGGCTCTGGCTCCTTCCGAAGGTTATGCCGCCAGGCGGGGAAGACGCCACAAGAAGATAACTGAGTGGGTTTGGCCACTGCTCGTTTTGCTGGCAACCGCTCCTTTTGCTGAGGTGTTGGTACTCACAGCGAGGGATAGTGACCGTAGCCGATCGCGCTTACGCTTCCTTGAAGCTCCTCGAGCGTTGCCGGACTCTCACGAAGCCGATCACCTTCATCACTCGCTTACGGCTGGATGCCGCCCTTTACGAGCCTACTCCCGCGCGCCGTCCCGGACAGAGAGGGAGGCCTCGTCTGAAGGGCGTACGCCTCCTGCCCGATCTTTCGGTGGTGGCCGATGTGACCCGAGGGCCCTCCGGCAACCCACTACGATCGCTAACTGGCATTCGCAAGGAGAGTTCAAAATTCAGGCCCTTCTGCGTACCGACCTTAACGGCGATCCGAAGAAGATCCTCTGTTTGCGGAACCCAAGTTCAGGAGGTTTTGTACTTTCGGGCCGCGACCTTGACGGCGTCGAGGGGGTAGGTCGAGGTGTGGAAAGTCAGCTTGCCCTGGGCGGTCAGGACCATAAACTCGGCAAGGTCGTTGAAGGTGCCGACGAGGTTACCTATCATGTTCGTTCGGTGGAGATGAAGTCTATCGTAGCGGACCTCAATGGTGCCGCCGTAGCCGATCAGGTAGTGGGAGCCGCCGGGCCGGGTCATCTGCCAAACGCCGTCCTCGGCGCCGCGCTCGCCGATGTAGTCGAAGACGACCCCGGCGCCATACCCGGCCGTCATCTCCGGCACCGTGTCCAGGTAGCCGTCTCCGACTTCTAAGCTCTCGTCCGTAAGAATGATAGTTACAGGCTATCGTTAGTGGGAGTTAGGGAGTTAACG
>JADDPU010000026.1 GCA_016781725.1 Rubrobacter sp.
CCCTCCCGCTCGCTCCCCTCCCGGTGCACCAGGAAGATCCGGCCGTCCTCCTCGGCGAGGCCCCGGATCACGCGCGGCGTCTCGTCCGTGGAGTCGTCCACGAAGACCACCCGGTAATCTACGCCCGTGAGGCTCTCGCGCAGCTTTGCTACCAATATCGGGACGTTGTCCGCCTCGTTTCGGGTAGGCACGACCAGCGTCAGGAGCGCCCTCCTCGGAGCGTCCCCCTCGTCTCCACCCGCCGCGCCGGTTACCGTTCGCTGTTCTGCTTCCATGACCGCTCTAGGCTAGCATACCGGTTAAACGCGCCCAAATTCGGGATAAACTGACCGGGGTAGCCCCTAACCCCCGCGGAGGTGTGACCGATGCCAAGAGAGGACCACGAACGTGCGCGCGTCAGCATCTCCGGACGGGTGCAGGGGGTGTTCTTCCGGGACTCGGCCCGCGAGAAGGCCGAAGGACTCGGCCTGGCCGGCTGGGTTACCAACCTCCCCGACGGGCGGGTCGAGGCGCTCTTCGAAGGCCCCTCCGAGAGGGTCAGGGAGATGGTCGACTGGTGCGAGCAAGGTCCGCCGCAAGCCTCGGTAGAGGACGTGGCCGTGGACTTCCAGGAGGCCCGCGGAGACCTCCAGGGTTTCGAGGTCAGGTGAGCCAGGCCCCCCGCGAAGCCGTCCCGCAAAGCCTACGCCGGCTCCTCGACAGCGAGGGGGTAGAGCTAGCCGGAAGCCGGCCCATAGATCACGGCACCCAATACGACCTCGCCCGCGGCGCAGAGACCGCGAAATTGAACGTCTACCATACGGGCAAGATCTCTACCGGTGGTAGAGCTTCAGGGTTGCGGGATCTCCTGGAGGGGTGGAGGACCTCGCAGGGCGGGGTCGGTGGCGGGAGGGCTACCGGCGTGTCGGCCGCGGGCAGGCCAGTCCTCGACGGGACGCCGAGGGTCGGGATCGACGAGGCCGGCAAGGGCGACTACTTCGGCCCGCTGGTGGTGGCGGGAGTCCGGATCACCGGCGAAGAGACCGCGAAAGAACTCCGGGAGATAGGGGTTCGCGACTCGAAGACCATCGGCATCGGGGAGGTCCGCGGGCTAGCGCAGCGCATCCTCGGCGCTGTCGGGCCGCGCAACGTCCGCGTCGTCTCGCTCCCGCCGAAGGAGTACGAGGCCAGGCGCAGCGCCGCCGGTAACGTCAACAAGCTTCTCGGCGAGCTCGACGCCCAGATCATGGGCGAACTTAAAGGTGAGGTCGAGATGATAGTGGTGGACGAGTTCGCCCGGGCGGCCCGCTCTTTACTCGAGCCGTTCGTGCCTGAGGGGGTGCGGCTCGAGGTGCGGACCCGGGCCGAGGACGACGCGGCGGTCGCCGCTGCCTCCATCGTGGCGCGGGGACGGCAGTTGGAAGAGATGGACCGGCTCTCGGAGGAAGTAGGGTTCAGGCTGCCGCTCGGCGCCACGCACGTCCTCGGGGCGGCCCGGCGGGTGGTCGAGGAGCTCGGGGAAGAGGGGCTTGCCGGGGTGGCCAAGGTACACTTCGCCACCACGAGCAAAGTACTCGGGACGTTAGAGAGTAATGATGGAGGTAAACCTTGATAGATCTTCGCAGCGACACCGTCACAAGGCCGACGGAGGGGATGCGGCGGGCGATGCTCGAAGCGCCGGTAGGCGACGACGTCTTCGGGGAGGACCCGACGGTCAACCGGCTGGAGGAGTACGTGGCCGAGTTGCTCGGCAAGGAGGCAGCCCTTTACGCGCCTTCGGGCACGATGACAAACCAGATCGGGCTCCACGTAGGCACTGGCCGCGGGGACGAAGTCTTGCTGCACGAGGGCGCCCACATCTTCGTCTACGAGGTCGGGGCCCCGGCCCTGCTCTCTAGCGTGCAACTTCGTACCCTCTCCGGGGAGAAGGGCGTCATAGACCCGGACACCCTGCGCGCGGTAGTAAGGCCCGAGAACGTCCACTTCCCGCGCACGCGGCTGCTTTGCCTCGAGAACACCCACAACACCGCGGGGGGCACGGTGTATCCGCTGGAGGACTTCGCGGCCGTTGCGGGTGCGGCGAGGGAGCTCGGCCTAAAGGTCCACCTCGACGGCGCCAGGCTCTTCAACGCCCAGGCCGCGACCGGCATCCCGGCCCGCGAGTGGTGCGAGCACGCCGACACGGTCTCGGTGTGCTCCTCCAAGGGGCTCGGGGCACCGGTCGGGTCGTTGCTCGCCGGGGACGAGGAGACCATCGGCGAGGCCAGGAGGGCCCGAAAGGCGTTCGGCGGCGGGATGCGGCAGGCGGGCATGATCGCCGCCGCAGCCCTCTACGCCTTCGAGCACCACGTAGAGAGGCTCGCCGAGGACCACGAGCGTGCCCGCAACCTCGCCGACGGGCTCAGAGAAGCCGGCTACGCCGTCGAACCCCCCGAGACCAACCTCGTGCTCGTCGAAGT
>JADDPU010000012.1 GCA_016781725.1 Rubrobacter sp.
ACCAGAACTCCACCATCGTCCTGCCCGTCCCCATAGACCTCTTCCGGCCCTTCCTGGAGTCCCAGAACGGTTCCTACGGTCAAGGGGTCCAGGCGGCGCGGCGCGAGGAGGAGAGAGAGGCCGAGCGCCTCTACGAAGAAGCTGTAGGAGACCTCCCGTCAGAGGCTTCGGATGGAGGCGTCCCCGGCGAGACGCCACGCGGCGAGCAGCTTTCCTAGGATAGGGCCGCCCGGCCCGGCGGCTTCACAGCAGGAGAGCGTCCCGGCGCTGTAGGGCCGCGTTCCACCCACCCTTTTGCCGGTGGTAGCACGCGCGGGAGGTAGTCCGTGCCGTGGGCCGCCGCGAGATCGGGATTGCAGCTGAGCGCGCTCTGGCGCTCCGGGAGACAGGTTAGCACCGTATACATCTGGGTAAGAGTAACCCGAAATTGCAGGGCTGTGTTTGCGGCAAGCCGTCTCGCGGGTTTGCGCGAGGGGGGCGGACTACTGGAAGGGGCGATGGAGCGTAAGACCGCCAAGACTAGCGAAGAGGATATCGGGTACTCGGGCCCGATCTCGCTGACGCTACCCAGCAGCGCCGAGTACGTGCTGCTCGCCAGGCTGGTGGTGGGGCAGGTCGGTCGGCTGGCCGGCTTCGAGCCGGAGGACGTCTACGACCTCAAGCTGGCCGTCACCGAGGCGGTCACCAACGTGATCCGGCACGCGGCCGTAGAGAGCTACGAGGTCGAGTACAGGGTGTTGCCTTGGGCCGTCGAGGTGACGGTCACGGACGTCGGTGGCGGCTTCAGCGCCGCGGATCTCACCGGCGAGCCCGACGAGCAAGGCGGGTTCGGCCTCACCGTGATCCGCAACCTGGTCGACGAGCTCGTCCTCGACTCGAGCAAGGGCGGTGGGACGCGGCTGAAGATAATCCGGCGCGCGAGCACCCGTCCCAAGGACCCGAACTTCTAGAAAGACGGCCATTCGGTGTCGTTCCGCACCGTATATTGTTGATTCTTTGGGCCGCGTTAATATACAGTAAACCGTGTGATTGAAGTCATCTCATGAGGAGAACGGTAGGTAGACCGTGCTGCAACGCGTAAACCCGGGCAACAAGCCGCTCGCCGACTACCGCAGCATCATCCGGCGGGAGCTCTACGACGAGATAGTGGACCTCTCCCAGCGCCTCGAGGGCAGACGCGTCCTGCACGTCAGCGCTACGAGCTTCGGCGGCGGGGTCGCGGAGATCCTCTACACCCTCGTGCCGCTCATGCGCGACGTGGGGCTGCAGACCGAGTGGGACATCATGTACGGCGCTGAGGCCTTCTTCAACGTGACCAAGAGCTTCCACAACGCGCTGCAGGGCGCCGACTACGAGCTCACCGTCGAGGATAGGGCGATCTACGAGGAGTACAACCGCCAGTCGGCCGAGGCCATCCAGAAGGCCGGCGAGGATTGGGACATCATGTTCGTCCACGACCCTCAGCCGGCCCTGATCAAGCACTTCTCAGGCGGCCTCTCGCCGGAAACCAAGTGGATCTGGCGCTGCCACCCCGACCTCTCGACCCCGAACCGCCAGGTGCTCGACTACCTCATGCCCTACATAGCGGACTACGACGCCCAGATCTACACCATGCGGGAGTACACCCCGCCTGACGTAGAGCTGCCTGGGCTCACCCTCATCCCCCCGGCCATAGACCCGCTCTCTCCGAAGAACATGGCCCTCTCCGGTGAGGACGCTACCTACATCGTGGGTCAGTTCGGCGTGGACGTGGAGAGGCCTTTCCTCTTACAGGTCTCGCGCTTCGACCCCTGGAAGGACCCTCTCGGGGTTATAGACGTCTACCGGAGCGTGAAGGAGGAGATACCCGAGGTCCAGCTCGTGCTCGTCGGCTCGATGGCCCACGACGACCCCGAGGGCTGGGACTACTGGCAGAAGACCGTCAACTACGCAGACGGCGACCCCGACATCTTTCTGTTCTCCAACCTCACCAACGTAGGCTCGATAGAGGTGAACGCCTTCCAGTCCAAGGCCGACGTTGTCATCCAGAAGTCCATCCGCGAGGGCTTCGGTCTCGTCGTCACCGAGGCGCTGTGGAAGGCCAGGCCGCTGGTCGCGGGTAGGGTAGGCGGCATCCCGATGCAGGTCGACGGGGGCGGCGGCATCCTGATCGACACCATCCCAGAGGCCGCCGCCGCTTGCACCAAGATCCTCAAAGACCCCGACTTCGCCCGCCAGATGGGCCGCCAGGGCAAGGAGCACGTCCGCGAGCACTACCTGACCCCGCGCCTCCTGCGCGACGACCTCCTCCTTTTCGCCAAACTCCTGGGCACCTAGCCCGGCCGCACGCAAAGACCCGACACCGCCGCTACCGCAGTCCGGCTACAACAAGGTCCTGACCACGCGCTCGGGTGCAATAAGGGCAAGAGGTGGGGCCAGGGTCTTCAGAGAAGACCAGACCCTGGCC
>JADDPU010000333.1:0-1799 GCA_016781725.1 Rubrobacter sp.
CTCGCCGCCGGGATCGCCATTCTCAGGTACCGGCTCTACGACATAGACGTGATCATCAACCGCGCCCTCGTCTACGGTGCCCTTACCGCGACCCTGGCGCTGGTCTACCTCGGGGGCATCGCCTTGCTCCAGGAATCGTTCCGCGCTCTCACCGGCCAGGAGTCCTCGCTCGCCGTGGTCGCCTCGACGCTCTTGATCGCCGCGCTCTTCAACCCCCTGCGCCGAAGGGTCCAGAGGCTCATAGACCGCCGCTTCTACCGCAGAAAGTACGACGCCAGGGAGACCCTCGCGTCCTTCGGCGCGAGGTTGCGTGACGAGACGGATCTCGAGCAGTTGGGCGACGAGCTGGTCTCGGTGGTAAGGGAGACGATGCAGCCCACCCACGCCTCGCTGTGGTTGAGGCCGACCCGCCCGGAGGTAGCGCGGGGCCGTGTGGGGGAGGCGCGCAGATGAGAGGCAGAGCGGCGGGTGGGGTATGGGCGTCCACCGTCCTCGCCATGGCGCTCACGCTGCTCCTGGCCGCGCTGAACGAGCCCACTTCCTCGTTACGGAACACGGCGTTCATCTCGCTCGTGCTCCTCGCGTTCTCGACCGTCGGTGCGCTGATCTGGTCCCGCCGCCCCGAGAATCCTATAGGCTGGCTCTTCTGCTTCGGCGCCTTCCTCTGGATCTTCGGAGAGCTCGCGCTGGAGTACGGCGTGTACGCCTTGATCACCGCCCCAGACACGCTTCCCGCCGGAGCGTGGGCGGTGTGGTTCGGCGGGTGGGTACGCGGGGTGGGCTGGTTCCTGATCGTCGCGTTCTTGCTCTTGCTGTTCCCGAACGGACGGCTGCCCTCGCCGCGCTGGCGTCCGGTCTTGTGGGGGGCCGTAGCCTACGTCGGGTTCTTCACGGTCGTGGTTTTGTTGGCTCCGGTATCCAACGACACCCGGCTGGCGTTCGTCCGCAACCCCCTAGGGCTCGAGGTAGAGATCATAAACCCCCTCCTCGAGCTGCTTTACTTTACGATCCCGTTGCTGCTCGTGGTCGGCGCGGCCGCCGTTATAGTGCGTTTCCGCCACTCGCGGGGAGAAGAGCGACAGCAGCTCAAATGGTTCGCCTACGCGGTCGGCGTGATGGTCGTCCTTTTCGTGCTCTGGTTCTCGCTCGCGCTTACGGGGCTCGTGGCGGTCGGCGCCCTGGTGTTCACCATCCCCCTTATGGGCCTCCCGATAGCCGTGGGTGTAGCCATCTTGCGCTACCGCCTCTACGACATAGACCTGGTCATCAACCGCACCCTCGTCTACGTGGCGCTCACCGCCCTGCTGGCGGCCACCTACCTCGGTGCGGTGGTGTTGTCGCAGGGGATAATCCGGGCACTCACCGGGCAGGAGTCGCAGCTGGCCATCGTAGTCTCTACCCTGGTGATCGCAGCCTTGTTCAACCCCCTTAGACGCCGCATCCAGTCGTTCGTGGACCGGCGCTTCTACCGCAAGAAGTACGACGCGAGAAAGACCCTCGACGCCTTCTCCGCGACCCTGCGCGAAGAGACGAACCTGGAGGCGTTGAACGGTGAGTTGGTATCGGTGGTGAGGGAGACGATGCAACCGGCGCACGTCTCTTTATGGTTGCGTGGAAACGAGCGACGATTGGAGGATGCGGGGATGCACTCATGAGCCACCATGCACCGGTAGAGACCGCCACGCGCTCCGACAACACTCCGACCAACGTCCTACGTGGGCGCCGGCTCCTCGTTGCTCGTGCGGCGTGGGTGGCGGTGGCCCTGCTGGCGGTCGGGCTCTTCGTCGGCGGCACGTTCT
>JADDPU010000333.1:1897-2413 GCA_016781725.1 Rubrobacter sp.
ATGGGCCTCTCGAGTGGGTTCTACGCCGCTTACGATGTCGTTCTCACCGTCGCCTCTACGGCGGTGTGGTGTGTGGTGGGAGCGCTGATCTTCTGGCGCCGCTCCGATGACCGGATGGCGTTGTTGGTCTCGCTGTTTCTGGTGGTCTTCGGGGCCGCCACCTTCAGCGGTAACGACTCCGCACTGGCGGAGCGCTACCCCGCCTTCGGGCTACCGTTCGGTAGCATGGAGTTCCTCGGCGAAGTGCTCGCCGCGCTCTTCTTCTACACCTTCCCCAGCGGGCGCTTCGTGCCGCGCTGGACCCGCTGGATGGCGGCGGCGTACCTCGCGTCGGTGGGGCCGCAATACTTCTTCCCCGACTCGCCCCTCTACACGAACGCTCTCGCCGACCGACTCGGGTTCGCCGTGTTCGCGCTCACCGTGGTCAGCTTCGTGTTCGCGCAGGTCTACCGCTACCGAAAGGTATCGGGACCCATGGAGCGCCGGCAGACCAAGTGGGTGGTCTTCGGCGTGGTG
>JADDPU010000062.1 GCA_016781725.1 Rubrobacter sp.
CCCAACTCTCCCGGTTCTTCTCTCGCCACTCGTCGCGCCAGTCGCTCATCGCACCCCCATCGTCTCTAAAGGTTCTCTATCTTTATGGGCTCGACGGCGTCGGCGAGGTCGAAGCCGAAGACGCGCGAGTAGAAGTAGAGCTCGCCGTCCAGCGCGCGCCTGATGTTGTCCGCGCGCCTGAAGCCGTGTTGCTCGCCCTCGAAGGGGACGTAGGCTACGGGGAGTCCCTTCGCCTTCAGGGCCTCGAACATCGTCTCGGCCTGGTTCGGGGGCACCACCTCGTCCTCGAGGCCCTGGAAGAAGACCACCGGGCACGAGAGTTGGTCCGTGTGGTGGATGGGCGAGCGTTGCCTGTAGAGGTCGGCGCGTTCCGGGTAGGGGCCGATCAGACGGTCCAGGTAGCGCGACTCGAACTTGTGGGTCTCCTTCGCCAGGGCCTCCACGTCGCTCACGCCGAAGTGGCTCGCGCCGGCGGCGAACTCGCCGCGGAAGGCAAGCGCGCACAGCGTCGTGTAGCCGCCCGCGCTGCCGCCGGTGATCACGAGCCTCCCGCCGTCTACCCGGCCGCTGTCGGCCAGGTGGCGCGCGCCGTTCGCGCAGTCGTCCACGTCGACCACGCCCCACAGGCCTTCGAGCCGGCGGCGGTACTCGCGCCCGTAGCCCGTGCTCCCGCCGTAGTTCACGTCGAGCACGGCGATGCCGCGGCTGGTCCAGTACTGGACCTCGAGGTCGAGCGCCGGCGTGGTCGCCGAGGTGGGCCCCCCGTGGATCATGACCAGCAGCGGCGGCAGCTCGCCCTCGGGCCCTGCATGGTCCCGGTTTTTCGGCGGGTAGAAGAACGCGTGCGCCGTGCGCCCGTTTTCGGTCGGGAACTCTACGGGCTCGGGGACCGAGAGGTAGCCAGGGTCTAACTCGTCCTCGCCGGAGCGGCGCAGGACCTCGTGCTCTCCGGTCGAGAGGTCCAGGCTCACTACCGAGGCGGGCTCGGTCGGCGAGGCGCCGCGGAAGACCACGCGACCGGCCACCCCGTCCCCGGCCCCGCCCGCTCGCACGGAGGAGATCACCGAGTAAGGCGTCTCGACCTCTTCGAGCACCCCCGTCGCGGTGTCGAGGAGGGCGAGGCGCGAGCTGCCGCGCTCCTTGAAGGAGCAGACGATGCGCCCGGGCGACACGAAGGCGTAGGTGGACATCCCGAGGACCCACTGCGGCAACCCGAACTCGGCCTCCCTCTCGCACAACGGCTCGACGCTGCCGTCCCCGAGACGATACAGGTTCCACCACCCGGTTCGGTCCGAGACGAAGTGGAGCGTGCCGTCGGGAGAGAACTCGGGCTGGAAGATGGATTCCTCGGGACCGCCGGCTACCCTCTCGGCCTTTGTAGGAGCCCCCCCGTCGTCGAACCCGCAACTCCAGAGCTCCGTGCCGTCCCAGGGCATGTTCGGGTGGTTCCAGGTCAGCCACGCGAGCCTACGGCCATCGGGGCTCATGCGTGGCGAAGAGTAGAAGTCGTTACCCGAGGCGAGCACGCGCTCCTCACCAGTCTCGAGGTCTATGCCGACTAGCTCGTTCGCGGGCTCACCTCCCGCGCCGGTGTGGTCCTCCCGTACGGCGATGATGCGGTTGCGGGGGGCGTCCGCCACCATGTCGGCGTAGCGGTGGCCGGTCTCCACCGTGAGGGGTTGCGGCTCTTCGCTCGGCCGTTGTCTATAGAGTCGCTGGTCTTCGAAGTTCGAGAAAAAGACAGTGCCTCTGTGGACGGCGAAGTCGCCGCCGCCGTACTCGTGCACGCGCGTGCGCGCGTTGAAGGACCGCGGCGTGACGTCCTCGGCGCGGCCTTCGGTGTGGCGCACGATAACGTTGCGTCCGGCCTCCTGTGGGCGGCTCTCCAGCCAGTACGTGTCTCGGCCGTCGAGCGCGATGCCCCCCAATCCGACGAAGCCCCGGACGATGAGGTCAGAGGAGATCGGGGACCTCCAAGAACCGTAGGGCGCGATCTTTGGTTTCATCCTTCCCTGACACCTCCTTGCTCTGCCCGTGCGGTCCGACGCCTTGCGATAGTCCTCCGGCGTCTCCTCGTGAATGTTACAGGCAGGGCCGCACGAGGGCCACGGCGGCCCCACCTGTTCTACGGGAGCGTGCTTGAGAACATCCGCCTCGCCCGTCCCGAGGCCGGCCTCGAGGAGGTCGAGAGATCCTGGTTCTCGACGGAGGCCGCATCGTCGAGCGTGGTACGCACGAAGAGCTCGCGGGCACGCGTGGCATGTACCGTCGGATGCTCGACGTGCAGCGGGAGCTTCTGGCCACCCGCTGACCCCAGAGCCGGGAGTGAGCCGGTTGAGGTGCGAGGGGAGTTCTTCGAAGGCGACTACGCCTTGAGGCGGTAGCCCGTCTTGAAGATCCACCAGATCGTCGCCAGGCACAACACCAGAAA
>JADDPU010000498.1 GCA_016781725.1 Rubrobacter sp.
AGATCTCGCAGGCTGTGAGGGAGAGGGTTTGGCGACAGGGAGTAGACCAACGAGGGCGCTGACGCGGAAGGACTTCTTGCGGGCCGGGGCGATCGGGGCTGCCGGGGCATCCCTGCTCGGCGCGGCCGGCTGCAGCGTCGACTCCATACCGCGCTTCGTGGCCCGTCGCGCCCCTTCGGGCTCGGCGATGAACGTGATCCTCGTGGTCCTCGACAGCCTCAGAAAAGACCACGTCGGCGCCTACGGCAACGACCGCATAAAGACGCCGACTCTGGACGCGGTGGCCTGGGAGGGGCTGCGCTTCACCCGCTCCCACCCCGACGCCATGCCCACCATACCGGCCAGGCGGGCCATCCACACGGGCATGAGGACCTTCCCCCTCGAGGCGCCCGCGTACGGCTGGACCTCCATCCCCGCGGACCAGCCCACGCTGGCGGAGACGCTGCAGAGGGCGGGCTACCGTACCTTCCTCGTCACCGACACCTACCACCAGTTCCGTATGAACTTCGGACGGGGCTTCGACGTCTACCGCCAGATCCGGGGCCAGGAGAGGGACCCCTATAAGGACCCCTCCTCGATCTCCGAGGAAGCGATGCGACGGCGCTACCTCATCCTCGGGGAGGGCAAGAAGGCCCGCCAGTACCTGGCCAATGTCCAGGGCCGCAAGAGGGAAGAGGACTGGTTCGCCCCCAAGGTGTTCCTCGGCGCCATGGACCTGCTCGAAGAGGCACGCCGGAGCGAGCCGTTTTTCCTGGTGGCGGACTCCTACGACCCGCACGAGCCCTGGGACCCGCCCAAGGAGTACGCGGACCTCTACGACGAAGGCTACGAGGGCAGAGAACCGCTCAACGACAACTACGGCAAGGACGACTACCTCACCGACCGCCAGCTCCTGCGGATGAGGGCGCTCTACGCCGCTGAGGTCACGATGGCCGACCGCTGGCTGGGAAACTTCTTGCAGAAGGCGCACGAGCTCGATGTTATGCAGAACACCCTGCTCGTGGTCGTAAGCGACCACGGCCACGCCTTCGGCGAGCACGGCTACACCGGCAAGCCCGCCTACGCGCTGTGGTCGGAGCTCACCGACACCGTCCACCTCATCAGGCACCCCGAGGGGAACGCGGCCGGGCAAGCGAGCGACCACTTCGCCTCAACCCACGACGTGGCGCCGACCATCCTGGGCGCGCTCGGCATACCTCCGCTGAGGCCCATGGAAGGCCAGGATCTCTCGGTCCTGTTCGACGGCAAGGACCCCGAGGGGCGGGACCACTTCACCTCCGGGTACGGGGACTACGTGTGGGCCCGCGACCAGCGCTACGTGATGTTCTCCGGCAAGGACGGCTCAGAGCCCAAACTCTACGACGCGCAAAGCGACCCGCGTCAAGAGCGAAACCTGGCCGACGACGACCCCGACACTGTCGGAAGAATGTTCGAGGACTATGTGCTCAAGGACGCCCGAGGGTCGCCGCCCACCTTCTGACCCCGGCTTGCCGCTCGCCCTCATCGGCATGCCGCTCCCTCGACGTTGGATAAAACCTGCCCGTGGGTGATGGGCTGTGCCCGGGCGGTGGTGTCGGTTAGCCTGTGGCCTCGGCCGACCGCGCAAGATTCCTCCGGATGGCATCATGTAGTCGGGGAAAGGAGCCTCGAGAGAATGCGCGTCGAACGCAGCGTAACGATCCACCGCCCGGTCGATAGGGTCTTCGAGTACGCTTCTACCCCTGGGAACGATCCGACGTGGGTCGTGGCTTCCCTCAGGCACGAGGTATTGTCGCCCGGCCCCCTGCGCTTGGGCTCGATCACCGAGGAAGACGTGGGGTTTATGGGTCGGCGCATGAGATACGTCTGGGAGGTTGTGCGCTACGAGCCGCCAACCGCCTTCGCCTTGCGCAGCGTCTCCGGACCGCTCCCCGCGACCATCCGCCTCCGGCTAGAGCCCCTCGATGGCGGCACCACCAACCTCACGCTCATCGGCGATGTCCAACTACGCGGCGTCTACAGGTTGGCGGCCCCCCTGATGAGGCGGGTTGCCCGACGGCAGCTCAGAACCCAGCTGGGCACATTGAAGGCTCTGCTGGAGAACGAAGCCTCCGAGGGTTGCTAGCCTTCGGCCATGAAACCTTACTCGAAAGACCTCAGGATCAGGGTGCTCGCCGCGGTAGACCGCGGGGTGCCCAGCGAAGAGGTGGCGAGGATCTTCTCGGTCTCCTAACGACGATCAAGCGCTGGCTCAGACGCCCTCGCCAGACGGCAGACGTGGAGGCCAAACCCATACCCGGCCGTCCTCGCCTGAAGGGCGCGGCACCCCAAGCGTGGCTGCCATCGCATCCGGGAAAGAACCACGACCTCACGCTGGAGGAGCACCGCGAGGCGTTCGAGGAGGCCCACTAGGGCATGAGCGT
>JADDPU010000263.1 GCA_016781725.1 Rubrobacter sp.
CCTAGAGCAGGGTGAGGACCTCGGGGCCGTCCTCGGTGATGGCGATGCTGTGTTCGAAGTGGGCCGAGAGCGATCCGTCCCGGGTGACCACACCCCAGCCGTCGGCCAGCACCTGGGTTTCGCACCCGCCCAGGTTGACCATGGGCTCGACGGCGAACACGTTGCCCACCCGCAGCTTGGGGCCCTTGCCCGGGTCCCCGTAGTTGGGCACCTCGGGCTTCTCGTGCATGGCCGTGCCGATGGCGTGGCCCACGTACTCGCGCACCACGCTGTAGCCGGCGCCCTCGGCGACCGTCTGCACGGCGTGGCCGATGTCGGAGATCCGGTTGCCGTCGCGCATCTGGGCGATGCCGGCCCACAGGCTCTCCTCGGTCACCCGCAGCAGCTTCTCGGCCTCGGCGGAGATCTGCCCCACCGGCCAGGTGTGGGCGGCGTCGCCGTGGTAGCCCTGGATGATCGCCCCGCAGTCGATGGAGATGATGTCGCCCTCCTCGAGCGGCACGTCGTCGGGGATGCCGTGGACGATCATGTCGTTGGGCGAGGCGCAGATGACAGCCGGGAAGCCGTGGTAGCCGAGGAAGTTCGACCGGGCCGCGTTGCGCTCGATGACCTCGCGACCCACCGCGTCGAGCTGCAGGGGCGTCACGCCCGGGCGGATGGCCTCGCGGATGCGCTCGTGCATCTCGGCCACCACCCGGCCGGCCTTGCGCATCTTGGCGATCTCCTCCCGGCTCCGTCGCACCGCCCCACCCTACCGACGGGGCGGCGGGCGCAGCAGGAACGCTGCCCGTCCCGTCCACCATCGCCAGCAAGGCGTCATCCCAGCGAGTGAACCAGCGAGCGAAGCGAAGCGAGAGCCGGCCGCAGCCGCAGGGCTGCGGACGCCGACAGGGCGGCGAGCGCAGTGAGCCCTGCCCTGTCGGAACGGCGATCAGCGCCGCCCAAGGCGGCTCCCCGCCCTTCCGGCGAGCGCAGCTCGCCTGCTACTTCAGGAAGCTCTCGTAGTTGCGCATCATCAGCTGGCTGTCGATCTGCTTCATGGTCTCCAGCGCCACGCCCACGGCGATGAGCAACGAGATGCCGCCGAAGCCCTCGAAGCCCCGGATGCCGTAGACAGCCAGCAGCACGCTGGGGAGCAGGGCCACCACGGCGATGAACAAGGCGCCGGGCAGGGTGATGCGCGAGAGGATCTTGGCCAGGTGGCGCTCGGTCTGGGGACCGGGACGGATGCCGGGGATGAAGCCACCCTGCTTGCGGATGGTGTCGGCCTGCTTGGCCGGGTCGAAGGTGATGGCGGTGTAGAAGTAGGCGAAGAAGATGATCATCAGCCCGAAGATGGTGATGTACCAGAAGTTGTCGGGCGCCAGCAGGTTGTTGCTGATCCAGGTCCGGATGCTGTCCCAGAACCCTCCGGTGGGCAGCACGTTGGTGAGCAGCACGGGCAGGTACAGCACCGAGCTGGCGAAGATCACCGGGATGACGCCCGACTGGTTCACCTTGAGGGGGATGTAGCTGCTCTGGCCGCCGTACTGGCGCCTGCCCACCACCCGCTTGGCGAACTGCACCGGGATGCGGCGCTGGCCCTGCTCGACGAAGACGATGGCCACCAGGGCCACCAGGGCCAGGAGGACCACCAGGGCGAACACGAGGTTGCCCCCCTCGGCCCGCACCAAGGCCCCCCCGGAGGGGATGGCGCTGACCACCGAGGCGAAGATGAGCAGCGACATGCCGTTGCCCACCCCCCGCTGGGTGATGAGCTCGCCCATCCACATGATGAGGGCGGTGCCGGCGGTGAGCGACAGCACCACCAGCATCACCCGGGGCACGGTGAACTCGGGGATCAGGTCGATGGCGTTGTTGCCGAACAGCCCGCCCCCGCCGTTGTGGAACAGGAAGGCCAGCCCGGTCGACTGCAACAGAGCGAGGGCGACGGTGAGGTAGCGCGTCCACTGGGTGATCTTCTTCTGGCCCACCGCGCCCTGCTGCTGCCACTGCTCCAGCTTGGGGATGACCACGGCCAGCACCTGCATGATGATGGAGGCCGTGATGTAGGGCATGATCCCCAGGCCGAACACGGCCATGCGGGTCAGGGCGCCCCCCGAGAAGAAGCTGAGGAAACCGAGGACACCGCCGCCCTGGGTGGCCTGCTGCTCGAGCTGCTGCACGGCGCCGAAGTCGACCCCCGGCGTGGGCACGTGCGACCCGAAGCGGTACAGGGCGATGATCAACAGGGTGAAGAGGATCTTGTTGCGGAGATCCTCGACCTTGAACATGTTCTTCAGGCTGGACAGCACGACAGGCTCCTGAGGAGGCGGCGGGGATCGGGCGGCGGTGGACCCCAGGCACTCTACCGGGCCGCCGCCCCGCCCCCCGACCCG
>JADDPU010000209.1 GCA_016781725.1 Rubrobacter sp.
CGGAGGGCTAACGGTCAACCTGGGCGGCGGGGAGCGCACGATCGGCTACCGCCACGTGGAGAGCGTCCTGCCCGTGGACGCGCCGGTCTACGTGCTCGGGGCCGTCCAAGAAGACGGGGAGATCGGCGCTCCGCGGACCGGGGACGAGGAGGGGCGGTTCCTGATCAGCTACCGCTCCGAGGAGCAACTGGAGAGGAAGTTCAAACGCGACGCCCTCTGGCTCGCCCTGATAGCGCTCGCCCTTTTCGTCTTCGGGGCTATCTTCGTCGCCGTCGGCGTGGCTGCCGCCCTGGGAGTCTTCTAGAGAGTTCCCCCGAGCTCCGGGTAGGTTGACGCCGCGCCCTCTCCACCGTCGCCTACAATACCGCCAAGAGAGCGCCCAGGGCGCTCTCGGGGTGACACCGACGAGGACGGGGATGGGTGGATCGAGGCGACCCGGCGAGCGGCAGGAGCGAGGACGACGCGCTCCTCGTGCGGGGGATCGCGGGCATGATAGAGGCCTCGCCGTTCCGGTCGCACCCCCTGCTCCGCGGTGGACACGCCCAGACGCTCGCCGGCTGGTCCTGGCCTCGCGGCTTCCGCGCGCCCCCGCCGGACGCGACGCGCCTGTTCGAGGTCGAACCGGGAGTACGCCTGCTCGCCCGCTGCCGGTGGCAGGAGAATAGGACCGCCAGGGTCACGCTCGTCCTCGTGCACGGCCTCGGTGGGAGCGCCGACGCCCCCTATGTGCTCGGCGCCGCGCGGCTGGCTTACCAGGCGGGCGCGAACGTGGTGCGTCTCAACCAGCGCAACTGCGGCGGGACGGAGCACCTCACGCCGACGCTCTACCATAGCGGGATGTCCGGGGACCTGGCCGCCATCGTCCGCGAGCTGGCGCGCCAAGACGGGCTCTCCCGCATCCTCGTCGCGGGCTTCTCCATGGGTGGCAACCTCGCCCTGAAGATGGCCGGTGAGATGGGCGAAGCCGCGCCGCCGGCCCTCAGGGGCGTGTGCGCCGTCTCGCCCGCGCTGGACCTGGCCGCGATCACCGCGAACCTCGAACGGGCTTCGAACCGCCCCTATCAGTGGGTCTTCGTGCGTGGCCTGCGCCGGCTCGTGGAACGCAAGGCCGAACTCTATCCGAAGCTCTACGACACCGACGGTCTGGGGCATCTGCGCACCGTCCGCGACTTCGACGAGATCTACACAGCCCCCCACGGTGGCTTCGCCGGCGCCGAGGACTACTACGAGCGCGCCAGCGCCCTCGGGTTCGTCCCGCGTGTCAGGGTCCCGACGCTGGTGATACAGGCCCAGGACGATCCCCTCGTGCCTTTCGCACCCCTGCGGCGCGCCAGGGTCTGGGCCAACCCGAACGTCGTGGCGGCCACGCCGCCCCACGGCGGCCACGTAGCCTTCGTCTCGGCAAGAAGGGAGGAGAGGTTCTGGGCCGAGAAGCGCCTCGCGGACCTCTGCCTCGGGCTCTGCGGCGACCCCTCCTCCTAGCACCACCGCGCCGCGTGGCGGCCAACCCGCGGAGCCTCTTCGTAGACGGCCCTACCGGACGCACCGGAACGGGCTAGAATAGCCGGGTCGGTCTTGCACGGCGAAGGTCGGAGGGGTGTGTCCCCCGTCCCCGCGTCTATCCGGAAGGTATGAATATTGCCCGAGAAGAGCGGCAAACAGAACGGCCTCCTGCCCTTCGAGTTGGGAGCCTTCGACCTCGACGGGACCGTGTTGCGGCGGAACTTGAGGATCTCGGAGAGGACCCTGGACGCCCTGCGGGGGCTCAGGGAGCGGGGGATGCGGCTCGTGGTCGCGACGGGCCGGCGCTTCGAGGGGGCCCGCGAGCACGCCGGGCGGCTCGGCTTCGGGGGCTCTGACCCCGTGATCTGCTACGGCGGCTCTATGGTCCGGCGGATGAACGGCGAGACCCTCCTGCACCGCACGCTCCCCACGGAGCTCGGCGTCGAGGTGCTAGAGTGGGCCGCGGAGCGTGGCCTGCACGCCCGCGTCTTCGTGGACGGTCGCATCATCGCCTCGCCCGACACCCCGGCGGCGCTCGAGCACCTCAGGCGCCGCGAGGAGCCGGGCGTCCTGGCGGTGGACTCGCCGGCCGGGTGGCTGGAGGCGGGCGGGGAGGAGCCCACGAAGCTCGTGATCGTGGATCAGCCCGACGACATCGAAGGCTGGCTGGAGGAGGCGCGGGCACGTTTCCGGGGGCGGCTTTTCGTCACCCGCAGCCTGCCGCACTACGTCGAGGTCGGCGGGCTCGAAGGCACGAAATCCAAAGCCCTCGAGTTCTTGTGCGGGCGGTGGGGGATAGACCCGGGTCGCGTCCTCGCCTTCGGGGATGCTGACAACGACATAGACATGCTCCGCTTCGCCGGACGCGGGGTGGCGGTCGGGGGGATGACCGGCGAGGTCCGCGCGGCCGCCGACGAGGTAGTCCCCGGCGTGGACGAGGACGGCGTCGCCGGCTACGTCGAGAAGCTCCTGGGGGGC
Source organism: Rubrobacter sp. (assembly GCA_016781725.1). Lineage (GTDB taxonomy): Bacteria > Actinomycetota > Rubrobacteria > Rubrobacterales > Rubrobacteraceae > Rubrobacter_D. The sequence goes on from JADDPU010000209.1 coordinate 2,482, forward strand.
TCGTAGGTGCCCGAGCTGCCCGAGGTCACGGTCATCTCCGAAGACGTGGCGGCGCTCGCCAGGGGCCTCGAGGTGCTCAGGGCTGCCGTCTTCCGCCCCGACGTGACGAACGTCGAGCCTGAGGAGTTCGAGAGGAGGCTCGTCGGGAGGACGCTGCGGGGGACGGGGCGGCGGGGCAAGATCATAGTTCTCGACTTCGGGGAGGTCGTCGGGATCGTCCACCTCGTGATCTCGGGCCGCGTGCTGCGCCTGCCGGGGTGGAGGGAGCCCGACAGGATGAACACCGCGGTCCTCGAGTTCGGGGGCGAGGGGGAACCCCTGGTGCTCGCGTTCACGCGGCTCTGGCTCGGGTACTTCGACCTCTACGAGCCGGGAGAGGAGGACGAGCATCCCCTGATCTCACGCCTCGGCCCCGACCCTTTCTCGGAGGGGTTCAGCGTGGAGTACCTCGAAGACGCCTTCAGACGGAAGGCGAGCATCAAGGGCCTGCTCCTCGACCAGTCGGTAGTGGCCGGCCTCGGCAACATCTACGTGGATGAGGTCCTCTTCGCCGCGGGGGTCCATCCCACCCGCAAGGCCGACACCTTAACACCGGAGGAGACCCGCAAGGTCCACGCGGCCACCCGCGACATCCTGCGCCGCGCCATCGAGCTGCGCGGCACTACCTTCGACTCCTACCACGACGCCTTCGGGGAGACCGGAGGGTTCCAGCACGAGCTCAAGGTCTTCACCCGCGCCGGCGAGCCCTGCCCGCGGTGCGGCACCCGGATAACCAAGTCGCGCGTCGCCGGACGCGGCACGTACTCGTGCCCGGCCTGCCAGGTGGCGGGCTAGCCTGGCGGCAGATTCCTTAATCTCTGAGCTTCCGGCGGCGTCGTGCCGGCGGGCTACTATCCCGCGGGGGCCTCGATGAGGTTGGGGTTGGAGTCGGCGAGTTCTTGGGCTTTGGCGTAGGCCTCCTCGGCCTCACGGTACCCGGCGCCGACCTCGGAGAGCAGGTCCACGGCCCTCTCGCGGTTGTTCTCGAGGGCGGGGTCCCCTTCGAGGATGCCGTAGAACTGTATCTCTTTGGCCTCGGCGGCCAGCTGGGCGTCCATCGCGTCGGAGAGCAGGTTCGCGTACTCCTTTACGGCCGGGTCCACGTCGAGGTCGTCCACGGTACTCAGCGATTCTTGGGCATTCTCCAGCTGCTGCCGAGCTTCTTCGAGGGTTCGCTTCGCCTCGGTTATGCTGTCCTTCTGTTGGGAGGGGTCGTCGCCGGATTCGATCCGCTGCTTCGCTTGCGTGTAAGTCGAGCGGGCTTCGTCGAAGAGCCTGTTGTGCTCGGAGATGTGCTCGTTGGCGTTCTTGATCGCCTGGTCGGCCTGCTCGCTTGGGTCCTCGCCCGAGCAGCCGTAAAGGAGTAGCGACGAGAGCAAGATTACAACGAAGATCGCGCGACGGTTTATTATGTGCGACATGAGCGAAGGCAGTTTACATCCTTTCGGGGCCATGAGGCTACGCTCCTTCCCCGGGGCCATCAAGCGCGCCCTCGGCAGGCTCGCCGGCCGCGCGCGGCCTCCGGCGGAGAGGGCTCCCGCGCCCGACCCGGCGTTGAGTTCCCTGGCGGCTTCCACCATCGAGGAATACGCCCGGGCCCACGCCACCCTCTTCGAGCGGGCCGAGCGGCTGAAAGAGAAGGCCGAGCGGCTTGAGAGCTCGGGTATGCCGAGCGAGAGCGCCAACAACCGCGCCGAGCGCGCCAGGAGGGAGGTCCAGGCCGGCCTCGCCGCCCTCCGCGCCTCTTTCATCGAGTCCAGGGGAGCAGGAGGCCAGGCCGGGAGCGCCTTCGACAGGGAGGTCGAGCGACTCTACCCTTCGCTCGACCTCCCAGGCTCGGACCTCTAGGCCCTCGCGTAGCGCCGTTCAGGGGGCTGGCCCCGTCCCTACTCTCCGGTCAGCGAGCCGTAGGCCTGCCTGGCGAAGTCGCGGGCCTGGGGGCCTGTCCTCGGGTTGAGGAACAGAAAAGCGACGCCAGCGAGGAGGATCAGGAACAAGAGGCGACCGCCTCCTCCGCCGCCACCGCGGACCTTCTGCCCGCGCACCCGCTTGGTGCCCTGCTGGGCTGCGCCCGCCGCGGCCTCGACCTGCTTGCGTAGCTTGTCGTCGGCCCAGAGCCTGGTGACGATCTCGGTGGGCTCCTCGTCGGAGAGCTCATCGAGTATGGAGCGGGCCGACTCGATAAAGACCCTTATGTTGTCCCTGAGGTCGTCGTCGTAGAGTAGCCGCTCGGCCACCGGCCTGGCCCCCGCGAGAGCGGTGGCCAACGTCGCCGTCGAGACCAGCCCGTTGGGCCCGGCCTGCTCTCTTAGCCTCTCCGCCCGGCTCTTTCTGCCAAACACGCCAAACCTCCCTGTGCTGGTTCTCTGGACGCCTTTCCTGCCTACATCATACCCGTTTCGCCGATCCTCTACCCCGCCCCTCCGAGCGGCTCCAACCTGACCCCGAGGGTCTCCCCGTCGACCTTCACGCTCTCGAAGCCGTCGCCGCCCTTGGCGTCGAGGTCGAGGTTGCCCGCCAGAACCTCGGCCCTGAAGTAGCCGCCCCAACGCTCCCCTAGGAGGCCCTGGATCCTCGGGCTCCCAGAGAGGCCTACCGCGACGCTCTCCTCTATCTCGAAGCCCTTCTCGCGCCTGAGGTTCTGGACTTTATGGACCAGCTCCCGCACCAGCCCCTCGTCCACGAGCTCTGGGTCGAGCTCCGTGGAGAGCGCTACCGAGAGGCCGCCCTCGCGCTCGAGCGCGTAGCCCTCCCTCTCGGTGGGCTCGACGAGCAGCTCCTCCGGGGAGAGCTCGATCTCCTCGCCGTCCACGCTAACCGAGACGCCCTCCCCGGCGGCGGCGCGAACCCCCACCTCCGGCGGGGCGCCCGCGAGGGCGGACCGGAGGCCGGGCACGAGCCTGCCGTACTTAGGGCCGACGACCCCGAGGTTCGGCTTCAGGTCGTAGGAGACCACGTCCTCGGCCTTCCCGAAGTTGAGCTCCTTGACGTTCAACTCGTCAAGGATGATCTCGCGCAGCGCCTCCACGCCTCCCTCGAAGCCCGCATCACCGTCCGAGGACTCGTTGACTACCACTACCTCCCGCAAGGGCTGGCGGGTCTTTATGGCGGCGGCGTTCCTGGCCGCCCGGCCGAGGCCGACGACGCGCCTCGCGTCTCCCATCTGCCCCGAGAGCTCCCTGTCGACCAGATCCTCCTCGTACTCGGGCCAGTCCGAGAGGTGCACGCTCTCGGCCGCTTCCGGGTTCGCGTTGACTACAAGATTCTGGTAGAGCGCCTCGGCTATAAAGGGGGTGAAGGGGGCGGTGAGCTTGGTTACGGTGACCAGGCACTCGTAGAGGGTGGAGTGGGCTGCCTTTTTGTCCTCGTCGTCCTCGCCCTTCCAGAACCGCCGCCGGCTGCGCCTCACGTACCAGTTGGAGAGCTCGTCCAAGAACTCCCCGATGGCCCTCCCCGCCGCCGTAACGTCGTAGGCGTCGAGCCTCTCGGTCACGGTCCTGACGGTGAGCTGGAGCTCGCTGAGCGCCCAGCGGTCCATGAGGCTCCGGTTCTCCGGCGCGACAAAGTCCTCCTTCGGGTCGAAGCCGTCGATGCGGGCGTAGGTGACGAAGAAGGAGTAGGTATTCCAGAGGGTGAGGAGGTACTTGCGGACTGCCTCGTCGACCTGGTCCCTTGAAAAGCGGCGCGTGTTGCCAGGGCTCGTGGCCGTGTAGAGCGCCCACCTGAGCGCGTCCGCGCCCTGCTTCTCGAAGACGTCCCAGGGGTCTATGACGTTGCCTAAGGACTTGCTCATCTTCTTCCCCTCGGAGTCGAGGATGTGCCCGAGGACGAGGCAGGTCCTGTACGAGCTCTTGCCGAAGAGCATAGTCGAGACCGCGAGCAGCGAGTAGAACCACCCCCGCGTCTGGTCCACGGCCTCGCAGATATAGTCGGCCGGAAACTGCCGCCCGAAGTGCTCCTTGCTGTCTTCGCCGCCGTGCGGGTAGGCCCACTGGGCGAAAGGCATGCTCCCCGAGTCGAACCACACGTCCAGGACTTCAGGGACGCGGGAGGCCTCCTCACCGGTCTCGGGGTGCCTGAGGCGGACCCCGTCTATGTAAGGCCGGTGCAAATCTTCCGGGACCGGGTCTATGGCGAGCTCTCTAAGTTCCTCGGCGCTGCCTACCACGACGATCTCGCCCGAGGCGGTGCGCCAGATCGGGAGCGGCGTGCCCCAGTAGCGCTCGCGGCTTAGGGCCCAGTCTATGTTGTTCCTCAGCCAGTCCCCGAACCTGCCCCACTTTATGTGGTCGGGGACCCAGTTGATCCCCTCGTTCTCCCGGAGGAGGTCGTCGAGCACGGCGGTAGTCCGCGCGTACCAGGCCCTCTTGGCGTAGTAGAGAAGGGGCGTGCCGCACCGCCAGCAGTGAGGGTAGGCGTGCTCGTACTCCTCGGCCCTGAAGAGCAGCCCCTTCTCGCGCAACTCCTCGACGAGCCCGGGGTCGGCCTCCTTGACGAACCGCCCGGCGAACGGGCCGACCCGCCCGTCGAAGGTCCCGTCCGGCTTTACGGGGTGGATCGTCGGCAGCCCGTACCTCTGCCCGACGCGGGCGTCGTCCTCGCCGTAGGCAGGTGCTGTGTGCACGAGGCCGGTGCCGTCCGTCGTCGTCACGTACTCCCCGAGCACGACGGTCCAGAGGTTCTCCGACGGCTCGACTGCCACGTAGTCGAAGGGACGACGATACTTTTTGCCTTCGAGGTTCTTACCCCTAGTCGTGGAGAGCACTTCGTAGCCGTCTTCGCCGAGCACCCTCTCGAGCAACTCTCTGGCGAGGACGAGCCGTTCGCCGTCCACGCGGACCGTCGCGTACTCGACCTCGGGATGGACGGCGACGGCGGCGTTGGAGATGAGGGTCCACGGCGTGGTGGTCCAGACGAGCAGGCTCGTCTCCTCCTCGTCCGGCGAGGCGAGCGGGAGCTTTACGTAGACGCTCGGGTCCACGACGGGCTCGGGGTACTGCTGGTAGCCGAGCGCCACCTCGGCCGAGGAGAGGGAGGTCTGGTCGCGGGGGCAGTGGGCGCTGACCTTGTAGCCCTCGTAGAGCAGGTCCCTCTCGGAGAGAGTCTTGAGGGCCCACCACACGCTCTCTATGTAGGAGTCGTCGAGGGTGCGGTACGGGTCGTCCATGTCCACCCAGAAGCCTAGGCGCTCGCTCATCTTCTGCCACTCCTCGACGTAGCGGAAGACGGACTCGCGGCAGAGGCGGTTGAACTCCTCGATCCCGTAGCGCTCGATATCCGACTTGCCTGTGAGGCCAAGCTCTTTCTCCACCTGGATCTCGACCGGCAACCCGTGGGTGTCCCAGCCGCCCTTGCGCTCGACGCGGTAGCCCTGCATGGTCTTGTAGCGCGGGATCAAATCCTTGAACGACCTGGCGAGCGCGTGGTGGAATCCAGGCCGCCCGTTGGCCGTCGGCGGCCCCTCGTAGAACACGAAGGGCCTCTCCTTGGGCCTCCTCTCCACGGACTTTTTGAAGGCGTCGGTCGCCTTCCAGAGCCCGAGCACCTCCTCTTCGAGCCTCGGGAAGTCTACCTGCGGGGTCACCTTGTCGAACTTCATATCGGGCCTCCTTATACAAAGTATGGGCTCCCGCCCCTCGGGCGGAGCGCCGCTCCACCGCAGGGACGGGAGCCCGAAAGGCCCTCGCGGTACCACCCTACTTGCCCAGAACCTCGCGGCCCGGGCCTCTCCTTGGCGTCACGGTCTCCCGGAACGCGCGCGCTGTAACGGGCTTACCCGGCCGGTCCTACTAACGTCTAGGAGGAGGCTCGGGCTTCGCCCAGTCGTTAGCCTCGCGCCTTCCGCTTTCGGCCGGCGGCTCGGGGAGGATCTTCGGGCCGCGCCCCGCGCCGGGCTCCCACCGCCCCCGGCTCGCTCTGACGGGGGTTGGCGGCCTTACTCGTTCCCGTCGTCGCCTGTAAAAGGCTTTG
>JADDPU010000123.1 GCA_016781725.1 Rubrobacter sp.
GTCAACGTCACGGGCGGGGTGCGGGTCGAGGAGCCGGCGGCGGACCTCGGGGTGGCGCTCGCCATCGCCTCGGCGCTGCGGGACAGGCCGGTAGGGAAGGGTACGGCGTGCTTCGGGGAGGTAGGGCTTACGGGGGATTTGCGGTTCGTCTCGGGGGCGCCGCGCCGGACGTCCGAGATGGTCAAGCTCGGCTTCGGACGTATAATCAGGCCCGAAGGGACTACCGACAGCCCGGCGAGCGATGGCCTGGCCGGCAGAGGGGCGAGCGTGGTTGAAGTGGGTACGCTGGAGGAAGCCGTGGCGGTGGCGCTGCTATGAGCCCTTCCAAACGGCAGTTACCGGCGGAGCTGGCCGGGGCACTCAAGCTGGTGGCCCCCGGCACGGACCTCAGGGAGGCCTTGGAGAACGTGATGAGGGCGCACAACGGCGCGCTCATCGTCGTCGCCAACCCCGAGAGGCTCGAACGCCTCGGCGTCATCTCCGGGGGGATGAAGATCGGGCTCGAGTTCGCGCCTATGCGCCTCTACGAGCTGGCGAAGATGGACGGCGCCATTCTTGTCTCCCCCGACGTCTCCGTCATCCACTACGCCAACGTCCAGCTGAGCCCCGACCCTAGCCTCGAGTCGGACGAGACGGGGATGCGCCACATAGCGGCCCACCGCACTGCCCAGCAGACAGGAAGCCTCGTCGTCGCGGTCTCCGAGCGGCGGCGGGTGGTGAGCCTGTACCAGGGCATCTACGGGCCGCACGTCCTAGAGGACATCGGGGTAGCCCTCTCGAAGGCCAACTCGGCCATCGCGACGCTCGAGAAGTTCACCCGGAGGCTCAGGGAGGAGGCGCGGGGCCTCACCGTGCACGAGTACGACGGGGCTGTGACGCTGCGGGAGGTAGTCGGCGCCGTCGGCACCTTCGAGTACTCGGTCAGGATAGCCGAGGAGATCGAGGCCTACGTCAGGGAGCTCGGGAGCGAGGGCCGGCTGGTCGAGATGCAGCTCGAGCAGGCGTTCCACGGCGTCCCCGAGCAGTACGAGGCCCTGCTCAGGGACTACGTCGCCGAAGGCGTGGATTACCGGCGGGCGAGGGAGGAGTTGAGGACTTTCTCTTCGGAGCAACTCTCGGATCCCATCCGGATCGCCGAGGTTTTGGGCTACGGTTCGGTCGGCCAGGTGGAGGACTTCTTTATGAAGCCCCGCGGCTACCGCCAGCTCGAGCGGGTGCCCCGCCTGCCGCGCAGGGTCGCCGAGAGCCTCATCCGGGAGTTCGGCTCCCTCGCCAGCCTGCTCGACGCCACGGAGGAGGAGCTCGACGAGGTCGAGGGGGTCGGCCAGGCCAGGGCCAGGGCCATCCAGCGCGGCCTCGAGCGTCAGCGTAGCCTGGAGACCAGCGGCGAGGTGCCGTAGGGGCGTGGCAGCACCCTCGCCTGAGAGAGGCCCAAGATAGAGAAGACCGAATCAGCGATCGCGCTCGTGCTCGCTGGCGGGACCGGCAGCCGGATGGGCCGTCCCAAGCAGTTTATAGGGCTCCGGGGCAGGCCCGCGCTCTTCTACACCCTGCGCGCCTTCGAGGAGACCCCCGAGGTCGCCCGCATCTACGCCGTCGGCGACCGGCGCCGGATCGAGGACCTGGTAGGCGAGGCCGGTATCACAAAGTACGCCACCTGCGCCCGGCCCGGCGACGCCCGCTCCCTCTCGACCAAGAACGGCCTGCTCCTTTGCGAGGAGGGCCCCGAGACGATCGTCCTGGTCCACGACGGCTCCCGCTGCCTCGTAACCCCCGACCTCGTGGTCCGCGTAGTGGAGGCCGCGCGCGGCGGGGCGGACGGCGTCGTCCCGGCCATCCCCGTCTCCGACACCATCAAGGTCGCCAGGGGCGGCATCGTCCGCGAGACCCTCGACAGGAGGAACCTCTGGGCAGTCCAGACCCCGCAGGCCTTCCGGCTCGGACGGCTGCGGCGTCTGCACGAGGCGCCCGAGGAGTACCTGCTCGCCGCGACCGACGACGCCTCCCTACTCGAGCGCGAGGGCGGGCGCGTCGAGGTGGTCCAAGGGGAGAAGACCAACATCAAGCTGACCTCCCCGGAGGATCTCGTGTTCGCGGAGGCGATACTCGCCGCGAGAGAGGCCGCCAGTAGCGGGGTAAGGCCCTGATGCGGGTAGGCCTCGGCGTTGACGCCCACGCCTTCGCCGCGCCGGAGGAGGGGCGCTCCCTCGTGCTCGGCGGGGTCGGGATCCCCTTCGAGCGCGGTCTCCGCGGCCACTCCGACGCCGACGTGCTGGCGCACGCCGTAACCGACGCCCTGCTGGGGGCCGCCGGCCTCGAGGACATCGGCCACTACTTCCCCGACACTGACGAGCGGTACAAG
>JADDPU010000594.1 GCA_016781725.1 Rubrobacter sp.
GACGTGGGGCCGCGGGCTGTCCACTACGTGCCGCCGGAGCTCTTCGGCGGGAAGCTCGCCGCTGGTGTGGCCGAGGTTGGCCAGGAAGGCGCCGTCCTTGCAGGCGGCGAGGGCGTCGAACGGGAGGACGCCGTCGCGCCCCGTGGCTGTGAAGACCACGTCGGCGCGCGGGAGGCCGGCTTCGAGGGTAGGGGTAGGGTAGCCGAGGTGGGCCGCGGCGAGGCGGGCGGCCGGGTCTACGTCGCAGACCTCGACGGCGGCTCCGAAGGAGCGGGCGGCGTCGGCTGCGCCGCGACCGACGGGACCGTAGCCGACGACGAGGACCGTCTTGCCGTAGAGGGAGAGGCCCGTGACGTTCAGGAAGGTGTTGGCGGCCACCAGGCCGACTAGGTGGCGGTTGTGGAGCCCCTGTTTGATGGGAATGTCGTCCCAGTTGAAGACCGGGTAGGCCAGGGCAAGCTCGCGGAGGCGGTCTACCCCGGTGCCCGTAGCCTCGAGGCCCCCGCGCACGCTCTCCAATTTGCCTCCCGTGGCGGCCGTGGCGTCGGCGCCCATCTCGGAGAGGAGGGTGGGACCGGCGGAGATCGCCGCCCGCAGGTTGGCGGCGTGACGCTCGGGCGGGTCGTCCTTGCGCGCCCGAGCGTGGACGCCTGCGTCCTCGAGGTGGGCCGCCACGGCGTCGCGGGTAGTTGCCGGGTTGGCGGCGCACGCCCAAACCTCGGCCCCGGCGCCTATCAGGGCGTCGAAGTAGGGGACCATCTTGACGTCAAGGTGGCAGACGACGAGCAGCCGCTCGCCTATCAGCGGCGGCAGGGAGGAAGCGGCCCGCCGGGTGGCCGGGGTGAACTCCCGGAGCCACTCCAGCTCGCGGTCGAGGGCATCTTCGTTCCGGCCCACGGGGGATCGCCTCCTTTGCGCTGATCTTGAGTACTGTATATGATGCCGTAAACGATCAGCCAGACTAAGAGGCGGCCGCAGGAGGGCTCGCGCGAGCAGCGGCCTAGAAAGAGGAGGTCCCGTGCGCAAGAGATTAGGTTTCGTCTCCCTGGCCATGGCCCTCGCGCTGGTGGCGCTCGCCGGCTGCGGCGGCGGTAGCCAGGGCGGCGGCGAGGGAGGAGGCGGCGGAGGTGGGAGCGATATCCGCCCCGGGCTCGTGCTCGACATCGGGGGCTTGGGCGACCAGGGCTTCAACGACTCGGCCTACGCGGGGCTCAAGCGGGCGGAAAAAGAGTTCGGCGTGGAGGGCGAGTACCTGGAGTCGACCGCCCCGACCGACTACGCGGATAACCTCACCCAGCTCGCCGAGTCAGGGTTCAACCCCGTTATCGCCGTCGGTTTCCTCATGACCGACGATCTGACCGAGATCTCCGAGCAGTTCCCCGAGACCCAGTTCGCCATCGTGGACTCGGTAGTCGAGACGCCGAACACTATGGACCTGGTCTTCAGGGAGCAGGAGGGGAGCTACCTGGCCGGGATAGTGGCGGGCCTCATGACCCAGGAGGACACCGAGTACACCACCTCGGACGAGAAGGTGGTAGGTTTCTTAGGCGGCCAGACGGGGCCGTTGATCGAGAAGTTCCAGGCCGGTTACGAGGCCGGGGTCGAGTCGGTCTGTCCCGACTGCGAGGTGCTCGTCAAGTACGCGGGCTCCACACCCGAGGCCTTCAACGACCCTGGTGAGGGCAAGGAGATCAGCCTGCAGCAGATAAGCCAGGGCGCCGACATCATCTACCACGCCTCGGGCAACACCGGGACCGGCCTCTTCGACGCGGCCAAGCAGGAGAAGATCTTCGCCATAGGCGTCGACCTCGACCAGGCGAAGCTCTTCCCCGACTCGCCCATCCTGACCTCCGTGGTCAAGCGGGTGGACAACGCCGTCTACCAGACTATAGACAGCGTCTCCAAGGGCGGCCAGCCCAAGGGCACTACCGTCGACCGCGGCCTCAAGGAGAAGGGCATCTCCCTCGCCCCGTTCGGCCGGTTCGACGACCAGGTACCCCAGGAGGTCAAGGACCAGGTGGACCAGGCGCGCGAGGGGATCATCAACGGTGACATCAAGGTCCCCGACGCGCTCTGAGTTGGGGGAGCGGTGTCCGATAGGGTAGCCGGCGACGGGGCCTCCAGTAAGGGGGCCCCGCCCGTCCTGGAGATGCGGGGCGTCACCAAGAGGTTCGGCGCCGTCACTGCCAACGACGGCGTCTCGCTGACGCTCGGGCGGGGTGAGATCCTTGGCCTCCTCGGCGAGAACGGCGCGGGCAAGTCGACCCTGATGAAGATCCTCTACGGTCTCTACACCCCCGACGAGGGCGAGGTCTTCTTGGACGGCGAGAGGGTGGAGATCCGGGACCCCAAAGACGCGGTCTCCCGCGGCATCGGGATGGTACATCAGCACTTCACCCTGATCCCGCCGCTTACCGTGGCCGAGAACATAGTGCTCGGCGCCGAGCCGCGCAAGGGCCTCTCCCTTAACCTGGAGGAGGCGGTTCGGGCTACCGAGGAGCTCTCGGAGCGCTACGGTCTCAAGGTTGACCCGCGCTCGCGCGTGGCCGACCTCTCGGTAGGGGTGCGCCAGAGGGTCGAGATCCTGAAGGCCCTCTACAGGAACGTCCGCATCCTCGTCCTCGACGAGCCGACCGCCGTCCTCACCCCCCAGGAGACCGAGGACCTCTTCGCCGTCTTGAAGGAGCTAGTCGCCGACGGCCTCTCCATCATCCTGATAACCCACAAGCTCGGCGAGCTCTTGGGGGTCTCGGACGAGATCACCATCATCCGCGACGGGCGGGTTGTCGACACCGTGGACGCCGCCGACACCGACGAGGGGGAGCTGGCCCGCCTGATGGTCGGCCGCGAGGTGCTCTTGCGCGTGGAGAAGGAGGAGGTCGAGACCCCGGGCGGGGTGCGCCTGGCCGCCGAAAACCTCACGGTCCGCTCCAGCACCGGCGCCCTGGCGGTAAAGGGCGTAGACCTCGAGGTACGCGGGGGTGAGATCCTGGGCATGGCGGGCGTGGACGGCAACGGCCAGACCGAGCTCGCCGAGGCCCTGGCCGGCACCCGGCCCGTGGAGGGCGGCAGGGTCTTTCTCGACGGCGCGGATGCTACCAACCTCGGGGCTGACGCCCGCCAGGAGCGCGGGCTGGCCTACGTGCCGGAGGACCGGGGGACCAAGGGGCTCGTGCAGGACTTCGCGCTCTACGAGAACAACGCGCTCAAGACCTACGACGAGCCGCCTTTCTCGAAATGGGGTTGGATCTTCCCCAAGGTCATGCGCCGCCGAGCCGCCGAGGCGCTGAGGGCCTACGACGTCAGGCCGGCCGACCCCGAGGCCAGGGCCGGTTCTCTCTCCGGCGGTAACCAGCAGAAGGCGGTGCTCGCCCGCGAGCTCTCGGGCGATCCTGGCGTGATCATCGCCGCCCAGCCGACCCGCGGGGTGGACGTCGGGGCCATAGAGTTCATCCACGGCCAGCTCCTCAAGCAGCGCGCGGAGGGCAAGGCGATACTGCTGATCTCGCTCGAGCTCGAGGAGGTCCGCTCCCTCTCCGACCGCATACTGGTAATGTACGCCGGCAGGATCGTCGGCGAGGTCGGCCCCGAGGCTACGGACGAGCAGCTCGGCCTCCTGATGGCCGGCCGGGGCGTCGAGGAGAAGAGCGCTTGAGCGAGGGGCGAAGGGAGCAGGAGGGGAGGGACCCACTCCTGCGGCGGATACTCACGGGCGCCGCGGGCGCCCTCCTTTTCCCCCTGCTCGCCATCCTCCTCTCTTTCGCCATCGGGGCGGTCATCGTGCTGGCGACGGGCAACAACCCGGTGGCGGCCTACGTCGCCCTCTTCAACGGCGCCCTCGGCGACCCGAGCGCGGTAGGCCGTACCCTGCTCAACGCCACGCCCCTGATCTTCACGGGCCTCGCCGTGGCCGTGGCGTTCCGGGCGGGGCTGTTCAACATCGGCGGCGAGGGACAGCTGTTCATAGGGGCGGTGACGGCGGCGTGGCTAGGGGTGTCGTTGGGTTTCTTGGGTCCTCTGGCCATACCCGTCGTCCTTGCGGCTTGCGTGATCACGGGTTTTCTGTGGGGCTCGGTGCCTGGGATGCTCAAGGCGTACTTCGGGGCGCACGAGGTGATCACGACGATCATGCTCAACTTCGTGGCCATCAACTTTGCTTACTACCTGGCCCAGAACCCGCTACGCCAGGAGGGCCCGATTCCCGGCACGGAGACCGTAGACCTCGCGGCCCGCATCCCGGCCATCAGCTTCGCCCTCGGCCGGGCGAACTACGGCTTCTTCGTGGCGCTTCTGGCGGCTGTGGCGGTCTATCTGCTCCTGTGGCGCACGCGGCGGGGGTTCGAGATCAGGGCCGTCGGCCTCTCGCCGGGGGCGGCGAACTACGCCGGCATGCGGCTCGGGCTGAACACGATCCTGGCTCTCGCCATCGGCGGCTCTCTGGCAGGCCTCGGCGGCGGCGTCGAGGTCCTTGGCACCTACGGCAACATGGACGTGCCCTTCGTCGCCAACCTCGGCTTCAACGGCATCGGGGTAGCCCTCCTCGGGCGCAACCACCCGGCCGGGGTCGTGCTCGGCGCCCTGCTCTTCGGGGGCCTCTACGCCGGCGCCCAGGAGATGCAGTTCGCCACCGACGTGCCCCTGCAGCTCGCGACCGTGCTGCTCGCCATCATCCTGCTGCTCGTTACCGCCACCAAGCTGGTCGAGTTTATAGTGGGCAAGCGCGCCCGCGCCCTGGCCAGCGGAGCTGGCACCCGCCTGGAGAGGGGGCTCGGCTCGTAATGGAGGATTTCTTCGGCCTCCTCGGCCCCATCCTCCAGTCGACGGTCCGCAACGCAACCCCGCTGGTCTTCGCGGCCCTGGGCGGCCTGTTCAGCGAGCGCAGCGGGGTAGTCAACATCGGGCTCGAAGGGCTGATGCTGATCTCCGCCTTCGCCGGGGTCGTAGGGGCGAACCTCAGCGGGAGCGCGTTCATCGGCCTGGGCACGGCAGTCGCGGCGGGGCTCCTGTTCGCTCTCATCCACGCGCTCATGACCGTGACCTTCGAGGCCGACCAGATCATCTCGGGCACCGCCATCAACCTGCTGGCCCTCGGCGGCACCGGCTTTTTGATGGTCGCGATCTTCGGCTCGGGCGGCACCTCCCCGCGCATCGAGGGATTCGAGTCGGTGGCCATCCCGGTGCTCTCCTCGATCCCCCTGCTTGGTCCGGCCCTCTTTGACCAGAGCATCCTGGTCTATTTGATGTACGTGCTGGTCCCTGTGGTCTTCTTCGTGGTGTTCCACACCCCCTTCGGCCTGCGCCTCAGGGGTACAGGGGAGGCTCCCGAGGCCGTTGACACAGCCGGCGTCAACGTCGCGCGTATGCGCTACTACGGGGTCGGGCTCTCGGGGGTCCTGGCCGCCTTCGGCGGCGCCTACCTCTCGATGGGGCTGCTCTCGGCCTTTACCGAGAACATGACCGCCGGCCGCGGCTTTATAGCCCTGGCAGCCCTGATCTTCGGCCGCTGGAACCCCATAGGCGCCGCGGGAGCCGCCCTCCTCTTCGGCTTCGCCCAGGCCGTAACCTACAGCGTGAACGAGCAGGCCATACCCATCGAGTTTATAGAGATGATCCCCTACGTCCTCACCATCATCGCCCTGGCAGGCCTCGGCGGACGCGCCATAGCCCCCGCCGCCATCGGCAAGCCCTACCGCAAAGAGTAACTCCCTAGAAGCCGATCCGCCGGTCTCGCTCCGGCCTGTCTCGAACCTTCTCCTCGCGGTCCGTCGGCGGCCGCTGGTCCGCAGGTCCCTCATCCAGGTACTCGACACCGCCCGTGAGCATCTGAGGCTGCACCTGGAGGCCGGCGGCGAGCTTGCGGATCGTGGATGGGTAAGCCCCGCGCCGCCCAGTCTCAAGCTTCGAGATCGTGTCCCGCGCTACCCCACTCCTCTGGGCCAACTCCTCCTGGCTCATCACAGCCCCCCGCCGAATGAGCCGCAAACGCGGAAGATCCATCCTCACTACCTCCAAAACACTGCAAAAAACTTGCACAAAGCCTACAACAATGTTACGCTAGCCGAAGTATAGCCTGTTGGCGGTTACAGAGGAGGTCTCTGGCATGGGTTACGATCCGAGGTTGGTCATCCCGTACGTGACGGAGCAGAGCCCGCGGGGTGAGCGGACGATGGACATCTACTCGCGGCTCTTGAAGGACAGGATCGTATTTCTGGGCACGCCGGTGGACGATCAGGTCGCGAACGTGGTGATGGCGCAGCTGTTGCACTTGGACGCCGAGGACCCCGAGCAGGACATCCACATGTACATCAACTCGCCCGGTGGCAGCGCCACCGCCATGCTGGCGATGTACGACACCATGCAGTTCGTCAATGCCGACGTCGCGACGACGGCTCTGGGGATGGCGGCCTCGGCTGGGGCGTTCTTGCTGACGGCGGGTGCCAAGGGCAAAAGGGCCGCGCTGCCCAACACCAGGATAATGCTACACCAGGCTTCCATACAGGGGCTCGGCGGTCAGGTCTCCGACGTCGAGATCCATGCGCGCGAGATCATCGAGCAAAAACGCCGCGTGAACGAGATCCTGGCCGAGCGTACCGGGCAGTCCTTCGAGAAGATCGAACGCGACACCGACCGCGACTACAACCTGGACCCCCGTCAGGCCGTCGAGTACGGCGTTATAGACAGGGTGGTCAGCCGCCCCGGCGCGAACGGCGGCGGGTAGGCCACAGGCGTGAGGAAAGGCTCGCCGCGGTCTCCGATGGTAGCGCCGCGGCTGGTGGGTTCGTGGGGAGTGGGGTGATATGAACCTCTTGATCCTGGGCGGCACCAGATTTCTCGGGCGCCACCTGGTCGAGGCAGCGCTCGGACGCGGTCATCGGGTTACGCTCTTCAACCGGGGGAAGAGCAACCCCGGACTGTTCCCACAGGTCGAAGAGTTACGGGGGGAGCGCGGCGGGGACCTGTCGGCGCTCCGGGGAAGAAGCTGGGACGCGGTGATCGACACCAGCGGCTACCTTCCTGGCGAGGTGCGGGCTTCGGCGGGGCTTCTGGCCGGTTCTGTGGGTCACTACACCTTCGTCTCGAGCATCTCCGTCTACGAGGATTTCGGAGAGACGGGCCTTGACGAGGAGGCTCCCGTCCTCGCGCCGCCCGACCCCGAGCCCGAGGAGCTGGATCTGGAGCTCTACGGCGGGCTCAAGGTAGGTTGCGAGCTGGCGGTGGAGACCGCGATGCCGGGACGGGCCCTGATAATCCGGCCAGGCATGATCGTCGGCCCGCACGATTACACCAACCGGTTCCCTTACTGGTGCCGCCGGGTCACGGAGGGGGGAGAGGTGCTCGCCCCGGGAGACCCCGACCAGCAGGTACAGCTCATCGACGCGCGGGACCTCGCCGGCTGGATGCTGCGCATGGCCGAAGGTGGACGGACCGGCGTGTACAACGCCACGGGGCCGGATCGCAGGCTGACCACGCGCGGGATGCTGGAGGAGATCCGGGAGGCCACAGGAAGCGAAGCCAGGTTCGTCTGGGCATCCGAAGAGTTCCTGCTCGAGGCTGGCGTGAAGCCCTGGGAGGAGATGCCGCTCTGGGTCCCCAAGGAGATGGTGGGCATCCTGGCGGTCGACGTGGGCCGGGCCGTCGAGGCCGGGCTCGCCTTCCGGCCGCTGGCCGAGACCGTCAGGGACACGCTCCGGCCGGAGGCGGAGAGTCCGGCAGTGGAGTTCGATGCTGGCATCTCGCCCGGGCGTGAGAGGGAGTTGCTCCGGGCGTGGCGGGGTGCCAACCTGTAGGGGCGAGGAGGGTATGAGCCTTACCCACGAGTACATGCACCAGCGGACGGGCTACAGGCTGGGGTCGGGGTGCTGCTGGATCCGCGTCTACAAAGGCGCCGACCGCGACGCCCCGGTGGTCGTGTGCGAGGAGCTTCCCGGGGTCGGAGGGACAGCCACAGAGGAGACCTCAGGGTACCTGGCCGCCGAGGTGATCCAGGAGCACTTCGCCGGCGGCCTGCCTGACCTGCCGCGTCCTCTGCTCTGGATCGAACACCGCCCCGCCCGCCGGCGCGGACCGGGCAGGTACTTTCTCCACACCTTCCCTTCCTACCGCCCGCGCGTCGTGGGCGCCGGGTTCGTGCGGCGCGTGACCCTCGGACCCTCGCGCCGCGAGCCGCTCGGTCCCGCCGAGGTCGACGCCCTCATACGAGAAGCCTAGCGCCGGGCTCCATCCTATCCTTTTAGGTCGTATAGTGGGTCCGCACGCGTCCCGAGGAGGCGAGAAGATGGGCGAAGAGAAAAGCGCCGCCACCAATGAGTACGCAATAAAGCGGGTAGGTGAGCGCTACTATCCGGTCATCATCGACCGGGAGGCAGGCGGGCACTACGAGATAAGGAACCCCCTGACCGGTGGATCTCTCAGCTACAACAACCCCGAGGCCGCCGAGGCCTACGTGGAGCGCGCCCGCGCGAAGGAGGTTTA
>JADDPU010000344.1:0-14531 GCA_016781725.1 Rubrobacter sp.
CCGGCGTGCGCGGTGAATCCTCCACCGTCGGGCATGCCGCCGTGGTTGGCAACCACACCAACGCGGGTTTTGAGGCCATCGGTGTGCTGGGTGACACGGTAGATGGGGTAGGGGTGCAGGGCCTTGGCAAGAACGGCGTCGTCGGTAAGTCGCCCAGGCTTGGCCATGCAGCGGTCTACGGCCAGCACACAGGCTCCTCTGGCTACGGCATCGTAGGAGACGGGACGGGTGGTTCGGCCGGTGTGCTCGGGCGTAACAGCGGTGGAGAAGGTGTGAGGGGAGAGGGTTCTACGAGCGCTGAGGTCGCGGGTGTGCGGGGCCTTGGCAAGAGAGGGGTGTGGGGCAGCTCCTCGGCAACCGGCTACTCTGGCGTGTACGGCGAGCACACCGGCACCTCGGGCGACGGCGTGGTGGGAGCGGGCAAGGGCGTCGGCGCAGGTGTACTCGGCCGAAACAATACCGGCTACGGGGGGCAGTTCGAGGGGGGCAGGGCGCAGTTGATGCTGAAGCCCGGCGTTATTACGGGCAAGCCCACGAGCGGAGCACACACCAAGGGCGAGATTTACATGGACTCGGCGGGAGCGCTCTTTGTGTGCGTGGCCAGTAACACTTCCACGGCCGCGGCCAAGTGGAGGAAGGTCACGACGACCGCCGTCTGAGGACCTTACCCCTACCGCCTTCTCGAAGGGCCGGGATGTGTTGCCCGGCCCTTTCTCTTGCCCTTATTCACCCACCCTCGGGGAAGAAGGGGAGTTCTGGGAAGTTCGCTTCGTTCTGACCCGTAAGAGTCCCCGTAATGCTTGGGAGGCGTTTCTCCTATAGAGTGGTGTTGTGACAAAAGAGAAAACCGAACAGGATCTAGAGTGAGGATGCCGTGCAGCAGATAGCCCCCGAGCCCGTCGACTCCGTCGAGGTCACGATCCTGGTCGACAACCTCTTCGATGGGCTCCTCGTCAGCGAGGGGCCCGCCAAGCGTCCGTCCTTCGGACCACATCTCTTGAACGTGCCCACCACCTTCATGGAGGACGGGCTCGTCTTCGACCAGCCGGTCGTCCAGCACGGCTTCGGGGCGCTCGTCGTCGTCAGGAAGGACGGACGCGAGCACCGGGTGCTCTTCGACACCGGGGCGACCCCCGACGGTCTCGTGGAGAACATGCGCCGGATGGACCTCTCACCCGGCGACATCGAGGCGATAGTCTTGAGCCACGGTCACTCAGACCACACCACCGGAATGGACGGCCTCGCTCGAGACCTCGGGCCTACCGACCTCCCCGTGCTGATCCACCCCGAGTTCTGGAACAGGAGGCGCCTCGCCTTCCCGGGCCGCGAACCGTTCGAGCTACCGACCACGAGCAAGGGGGCGCTGGAGGGGGCGGGCTTCGAGATCATCGAGGAAGAGAGGCCTTCGTTCCTGCTCGACGGCTCGCTGCTGGTCACCGGCGAAGTGGACCGGACCACGCCCTTCGAGCGCGGTATGCCCGGGCAGCAGGCCCTCAAGGGCGGAGAGTGGGTCCCTGACCCCCTCATCCTCGACGACCAGGCGCTCCTGATGAACGTACGGGACAAGGGGTTGGTGATCCTGACGGGCTGCGGGCACTCCGGGATCGTCAATGTCGTGCGCTACGCCAGGAAGATAACCGGCATAAGCGAGGTCCATGCGGTCGTCGGCGGCTTCCACCTGGGAGGACCGGCCTTCGATCCGATCATCCCGGAGACGGTAGAGGCCCTGGCCGCCTTCGATCCGGGAGTGCTGGTGCCCACCCACTGCA
Organism: Rubrobacter sp.; assembly: GCA_016781725.1. Classification (GTDB taxonomy): domain Bacteria; phylum Actinomycetota; class Rubrobacteria; order Rubrobacterales; family Rubrobacteraceae; genus Rubrobacter_D. The sequence continues at coordinate 1,770 of JADDPU010000344.1, forward strand.
CCGGCTTCAAGGCGATCCATGCCCTGGCCGCCAGGCTGCCCGATGCCTTCTACCAGAGCAGCGTCCTGACCACCTTCGCGCTGTAGCAGCCCCATAGCGAACTCGAACTGTCTGTATCCACTAGCCGCGAAGAACCGGGGCGTAGCAGCCTCGGCCCGCAAACCGACTGCGGAGAATTCTCCTTCCACGCACTCGAGTGAATAGAGGCAAGAAGAAAGAATTATGAATAACCTTGTCTTGAGCAGGGAGAAGCGCGGCTTCTAGACCTCGCTAGGACCGAGGCCCGACCACAACATGTGGGCATGGTGCATAAAGATTCGCCCCGCCGTATGCCCGGGCCCGGCGCGGACGACGGGCCCGATATTCCGCAACGTCTGGCCGGCGTTATGCCCCGCGACGGATGACAAGCCCCACTAATCTTCCCAGAACGGATGCGTGTAGCCCAGCTCGCTCAACGTTTTTCGGATCTCCAGCATCGCCGTGTAGGTCGGCAGCACGTAGAGCGTCTCGCCCGGCGGCGTCGCCTCGAGCGCCGCCTTTATGGCCTCCCCGCGGTCCGGGATGACGGGGCCGACCGGGAGCTCCGCGTACTTGAGCCTCACGGCCATGTCCTCTGCCCTGATGCCGCTTACGGTGAAGGGGTTGGGGCCCTCCGTCGCGCCTTCCGCCCGCGCGTCGGCGAGCATCTCGAAGTCCACGTCCCAAAGCCAGGAGACGTCGCGGCCGTCAGCGTCGTTGTCGTTTATGGCGATTAGGACGTTTTTGGCTTCGGCGCCGGTGACGAAGGTGCGCAGGATCTCGTTGAACCCGACAGGGTTCTTGATGAGCAACAGGAAGGCCTCGCGGTCGCCCGCCTGCACCCGCTCCACCCTCCCGAAAGCCCCCCCGAACGCCTTCAAGCCCTGCGAGATCTCCGCGAGCCTAACCCCCGACTCCGCGGCTACGGCGGCGGCGGCCAGGGCGTTGTAGACGTTGTACAGCCCGGGCAGTCCTATCCTGATGGCGGTCCCGCCTTTGGGCGTCGAGAGCACGAACTCGGCCCCCTCCGCCCCCCGCAGCCGCACCCGGCTCGCCCGGTAGGCCGGTTCCGGCCGCGAGAAGTCGCAGCGCCGGCAATCGTAGACGCCGACGTGCCCCATGTAAACGGTCTCGTAGAGCAGCGCCGTCCCGCACACCGGGCAGTCCTTGGAGTCGGCCACGTGCTGCAGGCGCCCGGTATCCAGCGAGGGCTCGTCCACCCCGTAGTAGATCGGACGCCTCGCCGAGCGGCCGAGGCTCGCGACGAGCGGGTCGTCGGCGTTGAGGACTACCGCGCCGCCCGGGGGCAACTCCCCGAAAGCCGAGGCGATCACCTTTCCCGTGTAGGCCAGCTCGCCGTAGCGGTCGAGCTGGTCGCGGAACAGGTTCAAAACCGCGAGCAGCCCGAGCTCGGCCTCGGCGGCGACCCGGGGCACGCTCGCCTCGTCCACCTCGAAGAGCCCGATCTTCGAGAGCGGCCTTCCCGAGAGTCCGGCGTCCGAGACGAGTGCTGCGGTAACGCCGGTCACCAGGTTCGCCCCCGTCGAGTTATTCACGGCCCGGATGCCGGCGGTCTCGAGGATCTTGGAGACCATCCGGGTCGTGGTCGTCTTGCCGTTGGTGCCGGTGACGGCCGCCGAGCCTAGAGGCAGCCGCCGCGAGAGCTTCGTGAGGACCTTCGGGTCCACCCTCCGCGCCACCACCCCCGGCACCGTCGAGCCCCCGCCGGTCCCCAGCGCCCGGCTCGCGAACCGGGCCGACCGGGCGGCCAGTATAGCCGCAAAGAGCCGTGGGTCCGAGAAGATGCTCACGGCACGGATTATATGTACCCACGAGAGACGTTGCGTACGAGCCGGCGACAGGTCTCTCGGTCTTCTGGTCCTGCTGCGCCCGCGCCGGACGCCTCCAAGGCGACCGCGTCGGGGCTTAGGACTCTGCCAGCACGATCACAGTGTCGCCTCGGGCGAACTCGATGCGCCGGGATTTCTTCGGGTTCAGGCGCACGCCGTAAGACTTTCGCGGGTCGCCGGCTTCAGCCTTTATCCTGTAACCCACCGCGGCCTCCCCGCGCCTGCGGGCGGCCTCGACGACTGAGTAGAAGCTCAGGGACACGCCAGGCTCTACGTACTCGTCCGCCGGTTTGAGGTAGAGCTCCGACCCTTCGGGGTCGATCAGCTCCTCGAAGACCGCCGCGTACTCCTTGTTCTCGGAGACCTGGCACATCATCAGGCTCACCAGGCGATCGCTGACTATAAAGTCGTCGGCGCGCGCGATCTCGGCCAGCTCGCGGTTGCGGTCGTCGAGCATCTCGCTGACGATGGAGAACGACCGGCCGCTCCGCTCGGCGATCTCGCGCAGGTGCAACAGGCTAACCAGGGTCCTCGAGTCGGCGTCGCCGCCGAACCCGTCGGGGTAACTGAGGACGATCACGTGATCGTAGGAGGGCACCCCCAGGGCGTCCAGCGTGCGGCGGTCGGTGGTGTCGCCCGCGCGAAAGCTCACGGACTGGTTTTCGGGTTCGTCGAACCCGTCAGGTAGCCCGGCGCCCTCGGGGGCCACCACGGTGACCTCAGAGCCCGGGGGCACGTAGCGGTCCAGCTGCGCGATCATCGTCGGCGCGCGGTCGTTCCAGCCCAGTATCAGCGTGCGTTCGGGATCCTCCCCGCGGGGTCGCGGACTCCTGATAGCGCCGGTTTCGACCTCGGGGTCGGCGTTCTCGGAGAGCGCGATGGCGCTGTCGTCTTCTGCGATGAGGATCAGCGCGTCCTCGGCGGAGACCTCGGTGTCCGTCGGCGGGTTCAGCCGGATGCGGCCTTCCCCCGTGCGAAGCCCGATCACCGAGCAGCTCTCGTAGGCGGTGAGGGCTTCCCCGAAGGTCCTCCCGACGAGGCGGGGCTCCCTGGCGAAGTAGATCTCGTCGCCCCCGAAGTCCAACAGGTCGGTGTAGACGACGGAGAGACCGGACTGGCGGCAGGTCTGGGCTGTGATGCGGGCGATGAGGTCGTCCACCGGCACCAGCTCGACCTCGGCGCCCCCCACCATCCGCGCCACGCCCAGGTTCTCCGGCTCGCGCATCCGCGAGACTATGTGGTAAGCCTCCTCGCGCCTGTTGGGGTTGTTGGTCAGCGCCAGGATAGTCTTGATGACCCGCGAGTCTGCGTTTTCTCCTTCCGGAGGCAGGACGATGATCGAGCGGGCCTCGTGCGGGTTGACGAGCTCCAGATCGTCTATGTCGATAGGGTCGCCCGTCCTGCAGACGATGCGCGTGTTTCTCGTCTTGCCGACCCTCTCGCGGATCTCGTCCTCCATCTCGACCTTGTCCTTCTCGGCCAGGACGGCCACGCAGGCGCTCGGGCGGCTCTCGTTGGCGGCCACGAGCTCGGAGACTACCGAGAAGACCTCGGGCGACCACCCGTAGACTACAGTGTGCCCCGTCTCCACGACGAACGACCGGCCCTTGCGCAGCTCGTCCAGCTTGTTGTCTATGCCGGTGAAGATGATCCCGATCAGGGTGCTGAAGACGAGGATGCCCCCCAAAGTGACCGCCAGCATGGAGAGCAGGAACGGCCAGCTCCCCTGGTCCCCGCCCACGCCGCCGGGGTCGATGGTCCGCATAAGGCTAAGCCACAGGGTCTCGAGCAGACTGGGACGGCGTCCATCCACGTCGGGCGCGACGCCGGTCGCGTAGACGACCAAAGACCCCGCGAAGACCAGCGCCGCGAGCAACACGAAAAGCCAGCCGATCAGGGCAACGGTGCCCCTCGAGATCGTGTTGTCGAACCGGTAGCGCAACCGGTCGGCGAGCGTGACCTTTCGCATACTTCCTTCCGCGTAGCTCTCCCGAACGGCCAAGAGCGGATGCTCCAGCCATTATACCGGCCGAACACGTGAGAACCCCGACAAGGACCGACAGCGCCCAACTCCTCGAAGACCCCGCCGTCTAGCGAGCCTTCCCCCTCTACGATTCCTGCCAGGGTCGGTGCGGATGATGGTCCGTAAGTCCCCGTGGCGTCCCCGGAAGGGTAAGGTTACGCTTCCCACGCCCTCTGGTGAATTGGGTACGTCGGGGTGCACCGGGTAGCGCCGCGTGGGAGAATGCTGGCGGCGGAGAGGGCCGTTCCGCCGGGTAGGAGTAACCGGGAGCTTAGATGAAGGTTCACAAGCGCTTTGTGTTGTTCGCCTTGTTGGCAGTGTTCACAGGCCTCGGCTTGACGACCAGCGCTCCGCACAGCGGCCTGGCCCAGACGGCCGCCAAGCCCAACATACTGTTCATACTCGCCGACGATTTGAGGGCGTCGGACCTGAAATACATGCCCAGGACGCAGAACCTCCTGAACGACCGGGGCACGGAGTTCACCAAGGCATGGGTGACACGCTCTCTTTGCTGCCCGTCGAGGGCGAGCACCCTGCGCGGCCAGTACACCCACAACCACCGGGTATGGGTCAACGTGCCCCCCTCGGGGGGCTTCTGGAAGTTCTACGACCGGGGACTTGAGAGTTCCACGATAGCGACGTGGCTCGACGACCCCGACAACTTCGCCGACCGCGTCGACTACGACACCATCCTCATCGGCAAGTACCTGAACCGCTACGGCCTCAACCGCGCCGGTGGCTACGCCCCGACTACCTACGTGCCGCCGGGCTGGGACCATTGGCACGCCTGGGAGGGGGACTACTACAGCGCCGACACCTACGACATCAACCAGAACGGCAGGATCGTCAGGTACCGGCGCTCGCAGATACACGACACGGACCTGCACGCCCGGACCGCCGAGAACTTTATAAGGCGGACGGCGGGCGGGGCGCCCTTCTTCATGCACCTCTCCCCGAACGCGCCCCACTCCCCCTCTTACTACCCACGCCGGCACGCGGGCATGTTCAAGAACACGCCGCTTCCCAGGCCCTCTTCCTTCAACGAGCACGATGTCTCGGACAAGCCCAGATGGTTGCGCCGCAAATCGAAGCTCTCCTCGGGCCAGATCTCCTCCATGACCACGTACTACCGCAACCGCCTCAGATCTCTCCAGTCGGTGGACGAGATGGTCGGCAGGCTAATAGACGCTTTGAGAGACACCGGAGAGCTCTCGAGGACCCACATAGTCTTCACCTCGGACAACGGCATCTACCTCGGCGAGCACCGCCTCCAGAACAAGGCGGCCGGCTACAACGCAGCCCCCCGCGTGCCGCTCTTGATCCGGGGTCCGGGAGTTCCCGAGGGGGTAAACCGCTCCCAGATGGCGCTGAACAACGACCTCGCCCCCACCTTCGCCTCCTGGGCCGGCGTGAGGCCGCCGCGCTTCGTGGACGGACGCTCGCTCAGACCGCTCCTCAACGCGAGCCCCCCAAAAAGGTGGAGGAACGCCTTCCTGGTCGAGCACAGGAGGTCCCCCGAGGAGTATTCTTACGTCAGGGCGATCCCCGCCTATAACTCCCTGAGGACATCCCGCTACAGCTACACGGAGTACGCGACCGGGGAGAGGGAGCTCTACAGGCTCGAGCGAGATCCCTACGAGCGGCACAACGTCTACAAGAGCGCCTCCTCGAGGCTCATCTCCAACCTGCACGCCAGGCTGGCCGCGCTGAAGAGGTGCTCCGGCACCGGACAGACGCGGACCTCGTGCGAGGAGGCCGAAGGTGGTTAGCCGGCCAACGAGCCGTCACCCACGTCGGCATGTACCTGGCCCGGCGTCGATAGTAGAGGCTGCACACCCGCTCCTCCGACCTCGCGGAGAGCCGGGAAACGGAGAGCCAGATTTTCTGCCGCAATCCCTTCTCCCGGGTGCGGCGGAATAGGGCGTTGGCCGGTGAACAGGGCGTTCGGGGGTATTCTCGCACGCCTATTGGCTTCTGCCACATTTGCCCCGAGGGCGGCGGGCCTGGGCGCTCTCGTGTTGCTGGCAAGCCTGTTAGCTACGCTGGCGGCCTGTCTCCCGGAGGCGGAGACAGGGGCGCGGCGTGTGGACGAGGATGTCCGGCAGGCGCATCGGGAGAGCAAGGCTGCGCCCGAGCGTGCCGCCGTTAGCAAAGGTGAAGCCACGGCCGACGCGCCCGCTAGGTGGGACTATGTGGCTCTGGGCGACTCGCTGGCGGCGGGGGTTGGCGCCCGCCGGGGCTACGTGGACCGCTACGCGCAGCACCTCCGCGGCGACACCGGCGCCCGGATCGAGGTAGTCAACCTGGGCCGAAGCGGCCAGACGAGCTCGCAGCTGCTCTACGCCCTCAGGAACGACCCCTCGATGCGAAAGGCGATCGGCGGGGCTGAGGTCGTCACGTTCAACATCGGCATCAACGACCTCGGACAGGCCAGCAGGTCCTACGGGGCCGAAACCTGCGGCGGGGCGCGCAACGAAGGGTGCCTGCGCGTGGCCGTGGAGCAGGTCAAACGGAACTGGGACGCCGTAATAGAAGAGATCCTGGGCCTGCGCTCCACGCAGGACGCCGTCATCCGCACGGCCGGCCTGGGGTACACGCCGAACGTGGACGGGGTATTCGAGCCTTATCTAAGCGAGGTAAACCGGCACATCGCCGCGTCGGCGGGTGCCGAGGGCATACCCCACGTAGAGGTCCGCCTGGACGAGGAGGCCATGAGCCCGGACGGGGTGCATCCCAACGGCCACGGCTACGCGGTGATCGCCGACAGACTGCGGGAATTGGGGTACGAGCCCTTGAGCCCTCGCTGAGCGAAGGACGAAAACGCGGCAGCCCTAGAGCACTACGCCGTGGGGACCCACTTCCTTCTCGGTCGCCTTCTGCAGCTCCATCAGCTTTTTGGCGTACCGCTCCAGGGCAATGTCACCCTCCGTTTGCGGCTCCCAACGGGTCACCTCGACCGGCGCTCCTTCCTCGTCGACCGCCACGAAAACGATCATGCACTGGGTGGTCCTGGTGTAAAGACCTTCCTTGGGGTCGCCCGCGCTCACCTCTACCGCCACGTGCAGGCTCGTCCTGCCAGTGTGGACGAGCTTGGCGCTCACTTCGACCATGTTGCCGATCAGCACGGGCCTGTGAAACCGGATCCCACCAACATAAATCGTTACGCAGTATTGCCCGCTCCACCCGACCGCGCAGGCGTACCCGGCCTGGTCGATCCACTTCATGACCGCCCCGCCGTGCACCTTGCCGCCGAAGTTCACGTCCTTGGGCTCGGCCAAGAACCGTAGCGTGATCTCGCGCTCCCTCTCCAGCATAACGGTCGCATTCTACTGGGCAAAGTCAGGTCGCGCACGTCGCGTAAGTCCCCAGGGCAAGGACCCCCTTCCCGGCGCTCGACCGATAGCAACGCCGGCCGCACAGGCGGCTTCTCCCCACTCGCAAGCCCCGAACATCAAGATTCTCCAACTTCCGTGAATCTAAACAGGCGAAGCTGGGTGAATAGGGCTATGTCCGCCTTCCTGCGAACTGCGCGGCGTGGACACTCACGCAGGCAGCATAGCTTGCAGCCTCAGTTACCTTGCCCGCGCATTCGCGTTGATCGAGGGGTTGGGGCTACTTCAGATTGGGTCTCTACGCCAGTGCTCGACATCGTCGGGAAGAGAGACCCAGGAATGCCTGCGCTCCTCGTAGACCGAGACCGTTGGGGCTGGAAAGTGTGAGTCCGCAAACGCCCCGACAGGAATGGCGATCTCTTGTTCATCCCCTTCCTCGACGTAGAAGACCGTTGACCCGCATTCAGGGCAGAAGGTGAACCTGAATCTTCCGCCTTCGTCTCCAACCCGGACAAACTCCGTGCCATTGCCCTTGATGGCCACGGACTCGCGAGGAAAGCCCGCCTGCGCGCTAAAGACGCTGCCGGTTCTGCGTTGGCAAGCATAGCAGTGGCAGACGGAGACGCGGATTGGATCTCCGCGAACTTCCGTTTGAAGCTGACCGCAACTGCAAGATGCAAGGCGAACTGTCATGGGGACTCTAATGGGGTGACCTGTTCGTTGTATGCCTTCACGTCTACCGCGCGACCTCCTTCTTTGGCATTAGCCGCCAGGGCCTCCTCGCCTGTAGTCTATTCCCCGCCGCGGTCCCGACGCGACCGAGTCCTCGGTAGTCTACAGTGCTCGTCGCCGGTTCCCAAGCATCAGTCACGGTGCCCCGCATGCCGAAATGCTCGACGAAGGAACGCCAAGCCCCAACGAACGCTCTAGCTCTCCGCCAGACTCGCGGCACCCGAGCGGCACGGCAGAGGTTCCCCGGTTTGCCGATCCGCAGAAATTCCCTACCAGCCGTGCTACAGCCATGCTTCGCAGACTTCATGAGCAGGTGTGATGAGGATCTCGACGGGGTCCCGCCGCACCAACGCCGCGGCTTCACGGCTCGGCGGACTCCGGCGGCGCGACGTCGCGGGGCCGGGCTGAACCCCGGGCGGGCGCGCCTAGCTTCTCGAGGTCCACCGCGTAGAGGCCGTACTTCTCCCTGGGGGCGCCGTCCACGGCGGAGAACCCGGGCAGCGTCTTCAGCCGCCCGTCGAGCGGGCCGCCGGCGTAGACCATCAGGTAGTCCACCTCGTAGCGGCGCAGGATCTCGTGGGCCTCTCTGTCGAGAGTCGGGCCGAAGAAAAAGTCGTGCACGTCCAGGTAGCGTTCGGGGATTCCTATATCGGATCCTGCCCTCTGCTCGAGCTCTTCGCGGTCCCTGATCATGCCCTCCCCCCGCTGGCTCACCACGTCAAGCGAGGTCGAGTAGGCCGGAATCACGTTGTTCACGCTGTCGCGCGCGAGCAGGACGCCAGGCTCGTGCATGTTGTCCCGGATCCAGGGGAAGATGGGATCTGGATGGTAGTTGGTGGTCCTGGCGACCTCGAACTCGCTGTACAGGCCCACGGCTTTCGCCACGGCCGGCGGGGCGGCCACCGCCACGAGGGCGGCCACGAGCGCGAGGGGCAGCGCCCGGGTCGCGCCGCGGCCGACCCCGAGCGCTTTCAGCCGGGTCTCCGCATATCCCAGAGCCTCCCACGCCATCCAGCCGACCGTCAGCAGGCCGAGGAGCGGGATGGGCCACGCCAAACGCCACAGCAGACCGGGCACGATCAGCTCCTCCCCCACGAACGTGGCGACCGGCGGCACGTAGACCGCGACGGCGACCACGACCAGGCCGCCAAGGAGGAGTTGCGCGGCGAGGCTGCGCTTCACCCGCCACAGCAAGAAGGGGACGCCAAGCAGGTACGCACCCAAGATCACGGGGTTAAGCAGCAGCCAGGGGTGCATCATGTAGGAGCCGTCGTCGAGCTCGTAGATGTGCCGCCAACTCTCCGTGATGAACACCGTGTACTCGAGCACCTTCGGCGGGGTTGCGTTGATGTCAGCCGAGTAGAGTACCGCTGCGGGCGACTCTCCGGTGAACAGCAGGAGCAGGGGACCGAGGACTACGCTCCACATCGCGAGCGCCAGGGCCACCATCCCCGTCCAGGCCGCCCTCCGGCGCGGGTTGGACGCGACGTGCGCCAGCCCGAAGCCGAGCATGCACAGACCTAAAGCCGGCAACACGGAAGGGTGCACGGCAACAATCGTCCAACAGAGGAACGCGAAGAGACCGAGGTAACGCAGCTTTCGGCTCTCGACGAAGAGCGCGGCGGCGAGAAGGGCCACGGGCAGGATCAGGAACCTGGCGGCGTGTTTATCCTCCGGTATGCGAACGGCGAGCTCCACCCCGACGTTGTGCACGGAGGGCTCGATAAACACCACGTGAAACAACGCGTAGAAGGAGGCCGAGAGGACCGCCGCCCGCTCGCTCTTCAGGAGGGTCCGGGCCAGGGCGTAGACGGCCAGCAGGGCCACGACCACGAGGGTCGGGGTCAGGTACCTGAGCACCAGCTCTATCGGGTCCAACCCGGAGACTCGAGAGAAAGCCGCCTGCTCAAGCAGCCACCCGTTTACCTTTACCCGCGAGAGCTCGCCGACCCTCTCGCCGAAGTACGGGTCGCGCAGCGCGAGCCTCTCAGCACTCGCGAAGTCCCTAACCCAGGACAGATAAACCCAGATGTCGTCGTAACTGCTCGGCACCCTCCTCGTGGCCACGAAGGCCAGGCCCCCGCCGAGCAAGGCTAACGGCGCCCACAGCCAACCGGCCCGAGGCCCGTACTGACCTCCGTAGTCCCCCTCCGCCACGGGCCCGGCGGCCTCCCCCGCGGGTTTTCCCGTACGCAGGGCCTTCCATCCGGCCGTTGCGAGGGAGGTTATCAGCACCGCGCCCGCGGACCAGAGATAGAACCCGATGCTCTGGTGGAAGATCAGGACGGGCACCCCGAGGAGGCCGAAGATGCCAGTGCTGACGGCGAAGGCAACGGGCACCACGGCGAGACCAGAGAGGTAGTCCCGAAAAAACAGGCGCGTCACGAGAACCCCTGGGGCCATGAAGAGCAGGAAGGTGGCGGCGAAAGCGAGCGGGGGCACAGCTTCGAGGACGGCCCGCGGGAGCACGAGCAGGGCCGCGACGCTCGATAGCAGGAAGGCGGCGTCCAGGGATCTGACGCGGCTGGTCAATCGCTACCTCCGGCAAGACGGTTGGCTCGGAGAGAGGTTACAGGCCCCCGCGGCGGCGCTCAAGGCTCGCGGGTACGCCGAGGGGGTTTCGGACGGCGGCCCGTCGGGCCAGAACCCGTGGTCAAGCCCCCGGAACCTGGCCGTTCTTCCGGGTGGCGGGGACTTGGCGGTGCGGTACAAATAGTGTATGGAGATCTTCGAGAACCTTTCGGCGAGTTCCAGGCTGGAGAGCCCCGAGCTCGACGCCTACTCGCGGGCGGTGCGGGACGTGACGGAGAAGCTCGAGCCGGCGGTGATCTCGGTAGGTCTGCCTGACGGGCGCGGTGGGGGGAGCGGGGTGATCTTGGGCACCGGCGGCGGGTCCGCCACGGCCGTCACCAACAGCCACGTCGTGCGCGGCCTGCGCAGCCGCAGGGCCGGTAACGCGGACGGCGAGATCCAGGTCACGCTCTCCGATGGGTCCTCGGTGCCGGCTGAGGTCCTGGGCGATGACCCGCCGAGCGACCTCGCCGTGATCCGCTTCGCCCCCGAGGAGGAGCCGACGGTCGCCACGCTCGGCGAGGCCGGGGACCTCGTTGTCGGCCAGCTAGTCGTCGCAATCGGCAACCCTTTGGGCTTCCAGCGGAGCGTCACGACGGGGGTGGTCAGCGCAGTGGGACGCTCGATCCGGGGCGAGAGCGGGCGGCTTATAGAGAACGTGATCCAGACCGACGCCGCCATCAACCCGGGCAACTCCGGCGGCCCCCTCGCCGACGCTTCGGCAAGGGTAGTCGGGATCAACACGGCGATTATCGGCGGCGCCCAGGGCATAGGCTTCGCGGTCCCGGTCTCTGGGAGCTTCCGGCGCGTGGTTTTCACCCTCGTCACCGAGGGAAGGGTGCGCCGGGCCTACCTCGGCGTGGTCGTTGAGAGCCGCCAGGCGCGCGGCGAGTTCGAGGGCGGGGCCGGGGTCAGGAACGTGGCTCCGAACAGCCCGGCCGAGAGGGCTGGCGTGAAGCCGGGCGACGTTATCGTGGGCTTCGGGGGCGAGAGCGTCCGCTCCAACGACGACCTCCTGAACCAGCTCGACGGGCCGGCCATCGGCCACGACGCCCCGCTGCGCGTCCTTCGGGGCAGCAGGGAGCTCACGCTCACGGTACGTCCCCAGGAGCAGTCCTCAGAATAAAAGCCGTCGGGGTTCAGGTTATGGGCTTCAGGGATCCGGTGGCATCGGCAACCTCGACGCTGACGGGGTCCCCGTTAAGATAGCCAGAGAAGCCAACCCGCTGCCTTTAACCTGTAGCCTGAAACCTGTAACCTGAAACCCATTTCCGACCGAAGGGAGAGAAATGCCCGACGTAACGTTCGTGGTGCGCGACCTGGCGGGGTCGGAGGACGCGGAGAAGCTGGAGCGCGCCCTGAGGCGGCTCGGCCCCGTAAACCTCGTGAACGTGGACTCAGAGAAGGGTCTGGTCGCCGTCTCTTTCGAAGGCGGTGAGGCGGAGCAAGAGCGGATAGAGGGCGCCATCGGGGAGGCAGGCCACGAGGTCGAGCCCTCGCCCGGCGCCGACCCGAACGTGGACTGACCCTTGCCGGACGAGGCCTCCATCTCCGTCACCGAAGGGGCCCGCATTCTGGGCGTCCCCGAGGAGGAGGCGCGCGAGCTCGCCGGCGGCGAGGACCGCATCCCCCTCGAGACCATCAGGAGCCGGGCCGGCGCGGCGGCCATAGCGCGGGAGCTGGCCCACGCCCGCGAGGAGGTGGGGCGTCTGTCGGGTCAGCTAAAAGAGGTTCGGGCCTCCAACGCGCGGCTGCAGAGGGAGATCAAGGAGTCGGTCCAAGAGCGGCGGCGTCTGACCGAGGAGGTTTTGGAGTTGCGGGCGGCGGCCGAGGAGCGGCTGATGCTGATGGAGCGCATCGAGCACATAGCCGTCGTCGAGCGGGAGCTGGAGGAGAGCTCCTCAGAGCTCGAGCGCCTGAGGAGCAGAAAGCTCCTCGCCCGTCTCCTGAACCGCTAGCGACGGGGCCGGCTAGCGGTCGCTAGTGGGAGGCCTCCTGACGCCGAGCCCACAGCCAGGCTATGAGGGCAAAGATGGCGGCGGCGACGATGCCTATGATCCACTCGATGCTCGCGTAGGGCTCCAGGTAGTGGTGCAAGAACACGTCGGCGAAGAACATCTCGACCGCCAGGTACACGAGCAGCGCCGCGCCGAGATAGACCAGGATGGGGAAGCGGTTCAAGAGCGAGGTCAAGAGTGCTGCGCCGAAGACGACGAGGGGTATCGTGGTCGCGAGC
>JADDPU010000344.1:14675-26357 GCA_016781725.1 Rubrobacter sp.
GGCCATCGCGATGACCACGGCGTTGTCGCCCGAGAGGATCAGGTTAACGACGAGAACCGCGACGAGACCGCCGAGCCACTCTCCGCTCATAAACTCCATCTACCCTGCCACCCCCCTCCGCTTCGGACTTGCGTGCAGAAGACCATCTTACCAGGAAAGCTATCCGAGGGTGAGCCCGAAGCCCACGAAGTCTCAACCCCGCACCAGGTAGACGACCGCCGTCGCGACGAACACGATGTACAGCGACCCGGCGCCGAGCATGACGAAAGCCCGCAAGGGGGCCCTGCGCAGCAAGAACCCGAGGAAGACCACGCCGGAGAGGATGGCGAACACGGCGGCCAGTGCGGTCAAGAAGTCGAGCTGCCACGGCGTGAACAGTATCCCGATCGAGACCGGGATGGTGCTCTGAAAGACCATCGCCCCTGTGATGTTGCCGACGGCGAGAGTGTCTTTGTTTTCCCTGAGCCAGATCACCGAGTTGAACTTCTCGGGAAGCTCGGTGGCAAGCGGTGCCAGGACCAGGGCGATAAGGCCGGCCGGTATGCCCACGGACTTGGAGAGGTGCTCGACGGCGCCGACGAAAAAGTGGGCCCCCGCGCCCATAACCGCTATCGTCCCGAGGAGCTGCGCCGCTACGGCCCAGGTCGGTGCCGGGGAGCGCGAGGGCCAGAGCGTCAGGTTCGACGGGGTCTCCCCCTCCTCTTGCTCGTCATCCTTCTTTAGCGTGCGTACCACGTACAGGACGTAGGCCGCGAGCAGGACCACCGCGAGCAGAATCTTCAAGAACAGAGGGAGCGCCACGATACCGGCCCCGGCGGCCAGGATAAAACAGACGAGGAAGAACCCGAGGTCGGGGATGGCGGTCTCGCGGTCGGCGGTGATCTCACCGCCCGTCCTCCTGCGGCCCCGGTAGCCCAAAGCCGCCGCCCCGACTATGAACAGGGCGAGCGTCGCGAGCAAGAACGGGGCGCCAAGGATCGCGCCGATGCCGATCTCGCCGGCGGCGGCCCCGCCGGTGCCCAGGATCAGGGCGCCCAGGATGGCGACTATCGGGATCATGGTCTCTGGCAACGCCGTCCCCACCGCCGCAAGGAGGCTCCCCACGGCCCCAGCCCCGAGGTTGAGCCTCTCCCCCAGGATCTCGACCGCGTTCGTGAACAAGATCGCGGCCCCAAGTATTACCCCCAGGGAGAGCACCAGCCCGACTATCGTCATGCAACCTTCTTCCGTTTTTTGGCAAGAACGTGCTAGATTCTTACCCGTTGGCATTCGTAATATACGTGGACCTGGAGGGCATGGACAATCTCGAGAAGACCTTGGCCGCCGTAGCGAGCGGCGACCTCTCCCCCGCCTCGGCCGCGCAACGGCTGAAGGGCGGCGAGGTCCGCTACCTTGACGAGTTCGCCGCCCTCGACCTCGGCCGCGCCGCCCGCAAGGGCGTCCCCGAGGTCGTCTACGCCCGCGCCAAGAGCCCGGACCAGGTCGCCGCGATCTGCTCGGCCCTCCTCGAATCCAAGGAACGCGTGATCTTGAGCGCCCCAACCCCCGAGCACGAGGCGAAGGTCCGCGAGGCCCTCCCCGACACGCCGCTCCGGCGGGCCGGCCGCTCCATCGTGGTGGGGTCAGGCGAGCCGGCGCCGACCGGCGGACGCGTCGGGGCCCTTAGTGCCGGCACCTCGGATCTTCCGGTGCTGGAGGAGGCGCTCGCCGTGGCCCGCGAGATGGGTGCCGCGGTGATGAGCTTCCACGACGTGGGGGTGGCAGGCATCCACCGACTGGCGGCGCCGCTAGAGGAGCTCAAGGCCTTCGACCCCGACTCCCTGATAGTCGCCGCGGGTATGGAGGGGGCGCTGCCGAGCGTGGTCTCCGGCCTCGTCGCCGTGCCCGTCATCGGGCTGCCGACCTCGACAGGCTACGGCCTCGGCGGCGACGGGACCGCCGCTATCTTAGGGATGCTCCAGACCTGCTCCCCTGGCCTCTCGGTAGTCAACGTGGACAACGGGGTCGGCGCCGGGGCGATGGCCGCCCTGATCGCCAACCGCGCCGCCCTCGGCCGCGCTCCTCGGGAGAACGGGAAACGTCTCTAGGACCGCCGTCGTGCGCACCTTCGTCGCCGTCTTCCCGCCCCCCGAGGTCCAACAGGCGCTGCACCGCGCGGCGCTCGCCCTGCCGGTGAGCGGCGCCCTTCGCCTCATCGCCCCAGAGAAGATCCACCTCACCCTGAAGTTCCTGGGCGAAATCTCCGAGGACGCCCTGATCCGGGCGACGGAAGCCCTGGGTCCGGCGTGCGAGGGACACGGACGGTTCGAGGTCGCAATTAGCGGCTTCGGGGTCTTCCCCTCCGAGAGAAAGGCCCGCGTCCTCTGGGCCGGAACTGGCGAAGGGTCTGAGCGGCTGCGCGATCTGGCCGGCGCCGTCGAGAGCGGTCTCGCGGCGGTCGGTTTCGAGCGGGAGGTCCGGCCTTACGTGCCCCACCTGACCCTCGGCCGGGCCCGCGGCCGTCCTGTGGGATTCGATCCCGGCGGGGTAAGCGCGCCGGCGCTGCGGTTCACGGTCTCAGGCCTCGACCTGGTGAGGAGCGCGCCCGGTGCTGGTGGCGGCGTCACCTACTCAAGCCTGGCCACCTACCCCCTCTCTAGAAGGCCGAGAGCAAGGGACCGATGGACATGATGATGAAGAGGAGTATCAGGATCATAACGACTAAGGCTATGAAGTTACTCCCGCTCATCCGGTTCGCCCCCCCCAAGGTCGGTAGTCCATCTATCTTTCAATTCTAGCCCCTACCCGGCGCGCCCGCCAGAGCCTACCGGGCTCAGAGCTCGTTGGCGTAGAACACCCGACGCTGCGGCGCCGGCGCCCCGCCCTCGGAGAGCTCCAGGCGCAGCGCGTGAAACTCCTCGACCTTCTCCGAGATAAGCCGCACGATGGGGTCGGGGTCCGAGCGAAGCTCGAGCATGACCTCCACCACAGCCCCCACGCTGACTTCCTCCACCCCCCCCGCGGGACGCGGCTCCTTGTAGAAGACCCGGCACTCGTAAGACGCCTTCGCGTCGTCGTGGATGATGAGGAGCATCTCGGGCCGCGCCGTCGCCACCCGGGGTACGTTCCCTAGCTCGTACATTACCCTCCGTCGCCGGTAGACTTCCCGCTGCAACTCTTCGCGCACGATCTCTCCGAACCCATCACCCTCGATTATAGAGTAAGCCTCATCGCGGGCCCTCTCGGCCTCCCGAACCCATCGGCCTACCCCTTCGAGGTCCAGACTCACGCCGCACACCAGACACCTGTACAACGGTCCAGCGGCGATCCTCAAGCCCCCAAGGTGCAGGCAATTTTCGACAGGGTCAGCCATGTGGACCAGTATTGTACTCCTTTCCCAACCCTGCGCGACCCTCACCCTGAGCATGGATATATCCTCTACCTGTACTTTAGCTCTATATGCAGCGGCAGTCGATGGTGGCGACACTACCTCCGTCGGGAGCCCGGCGATCCGGCCTGAATCCCCTCGGGGAGGTCGGGCGGCGTTTTACCCGCAAACGGGTCTCTATGGACCGCCGCCACCGTCGCCGGCCGCGGGGTTCGAAGGCGTCACCCGTCTCCTGTGGGGTACCTTCGACCCGATGGACGGGTTGGCCGCTCCCGCCCAAGCCTCTACCTCACGTAGAGTGTGAACGGCCTTCAGATCGGACGGCGGGTCGGCGGTTCTGGTATTTTCCGGCTGTGGTTTTCGGTGGAGGAGAGGCGCACCTGGTGCTCAACCCGACGGCCGGCAAGGGGCGGGCGGGGGGACGGCTCGCTGTCGTCTCGCGGTTTCTGGAGGAGCGGGGCTTGCGTCCGGTCTGGCACACCACCGAGGGGCCCGGGCACGCCCGTGAGATCGTACGCGGGCTGCCCGAGGGTCTTCCCGTGGTGGCGGTTGGCGGAGACGGGACGGTCCACGAGGTGGCGGCGGCGTGCGTCGAGACGCGCCGCATCATGGGCGTCCTGCCCGCCGGCAGCGGCAACGACTACGTCAAGGCCATTGGTACCGGCACGGAGCTCGCAAGGGCTCTCGCGGTTCTCGTCGAGGGGAGGGTCCGTACCGTGGACGCCGGGGAGGTCAACGGGGTGCCGTTCAACAACGGTCTCGGGGTGGGTTTCGACGCGGAGGTCGCCGCCGGTGTGGCCGAGGCGCCGGCTTACCTTGGGGGGACTGGGCGTTACGCGTGGTCGGTTGGGAGCTTGCTCTGGGGCTTCCGGTGCCACGAGGCGAGGCTCGTTCTCGACGGCGGGGAGGCCGTCGAGGCCAAAACCATACTCGTCGCGGTCGCCCTCGGCACGACCTACGGCTCCATCTTCCGGCTCGCGCCGGGGGCGATCCTCGACGACGGCCTCTTCGACGTCGTCTGGTCCGAGGAGGTGAGCCGGGCCGAGGTCTTGCGGCTAATCCCGGCGGCGCTCAGGGGGACGCTCGCCAAGCACCCCAAGGTCCACGTGGCCCATGCCCGGGAGGTGGCCCTCGACCTCGCTGAGGAGATCCCGGCGCACGTTGACGGCGAGATGCTGGCCCGCACCCGCAGCTTCCGGGCACGCGTGCTGCCCGGGGCCCTGCGCGTCGTGGCGCCGTAGGATGCGAGAGCCAACGGAAGGATGGAGCGCCGATCTTCGCCAGCCCTGGACCCCGTGGGCGGTGGGCACGAGGGGTCGCCGCCGATGACCGGAGATCTGCTGGCGCGGCCCGCGCTGGAGCTCGCGGGGTTGCTCCGTTCGGGTCGGTTACACGCCCGGGAACTCGTCGAGGGGGCGCTCCGGCGACTCGAGGAGCGCGAGCGCAGCATCAACGCTTTCTGCTTCGTGGACGCCGAGCGGGCGCTTGCCGAAGCGGAAGGTATCCGTCCGGACGACCCGCGGCCTTTCGCCGGTGTCCCGATCGCCGTAAAGTCTTCGGCCCCCCAGGAGGGGTTGCCCAGACCCATCGGCTCGGCCCTCTTCAAGGACCACGTCGCCGACCGCGACGGCACCTCCGTCAGGCGGCTCAAGGAGGCAGGGTTCGTACTCGTGGGCAGGACCACGATGCCCGAGTTCGGCATCCTGCCCACCACCGAGCCGCGCCTCACCGGCCCTACGCGCAACCCGTGGGATACCTCGCGAACCCCTGGAGGGTCCTCGGGCGGATCCGCCGCCGCCGTGGCGGCGGGGGTCGTGCCCCTGGCCCACGGCAGCGATGGGGGCGGCTCGCTGCGCATACCCGCCGCCTGCTGCGGCCTCGTCGGGCTGAAGGCCTCGCGGGGGAGGATCTCCGCCGGTCCCGACGCCGGCGACGACCCGCTGGTGACCGAAGGCGTGCTGACGCGCACCGTCGCAGACACCGCCGCCCTGCTCGATGTCCTCGCCGGCTACGAGCCGGGGGACGCCACCTGGGCGCCACCACCGACGCGGCCGTTCCGTGAAGCCGTCCGGGTCTCCCCGACGGGGGCCTCGGGCCTGCGCGTCGGGCTGCTGCTCAGGCCCCCGGCCCCCGCGGATCTCGACCCCTCCTGTGCGCGTGCCGCCGAGGACGCCGCGAGGCTCCTCGAGGACCTCGGGCACCGCGTCGAGAACTTCGACCTGGAGCCGCCCACCGAACGGGAGTGGGAGGCGTTCGATGACGTGTGGGCGGTGCTGGCGGCGGAGGGCGTCGCCACCGGGGAGAGCATCCTCGGGCGGCCGCCGACCCCGGGCGACGTCGAGCCCCTGACCTGGGCGCTCTACGAGAAGGGACGCGTCCTGGACGCCCTCTCCTACCGGAGGTCTTTCATCGGGCTCCAGCGGGTCGCACGCCGGGTCGTCGGCGCAGCGCTGGCCTACGACGTGCTGCTCACCCCCGCGCTGGCCGAGCGGCCCTTGCCTATAGGCACCATCACGGGGATGGAACTGCCCGATCCCTTGAACGCCCTCTCCCGCAGCGACCGCTTCACCCCCTACACCGCCCTTTGGAACGTGACGGGCCAGCCCGCCATCTCGTTGCCGCTCTTCCACGGCGACGACGGTCTGCCCTTGGGCGTCCAGCTCGTCGGTCCGCCGGCAGGCGAGGACCTCCTGCTAGCCCTCGCCGCGCAACTGGAACAGGCGGCCCCGTGGAAAGAGAGGCTCTCCCCGATGGCCCTCCGCATCTAGGAGTGTATTCCCGGACGAACCCGTCCGCGAGGCGAGAACAGGGGTATCGCTGGGCCCGCCAGGCACCTGGGGCTGCCGAGCCGGCAATGCACCTGCGGCGAGATCCTGCGGAGGTGCCCGGACGGGTGGAGCGGGGCCTGCGAGACGGACGACCGGCGGCCCGCGTCGGTGTCAGAGGACCGCCGTTGGGGCACTATCAAAGTGTGAGCCATTGTGGTACAAACGCATCCTGCACCTTAGGGCGCAAAGGCGTGTCTCCGAGTTTAAGAGGGTTCGGCGAGAAGATGAGAGCTTTCGTGTTTCCTGGTCAGGGCGGCGGGGTGGTGGAGCCGGCGCAGGATCTCGTCCCAAAGATCCGTCGGGTCGTCGGCGAGCGCATCCCGGATCAGGTGAAGATCTTCGCCCGCGCCGCCCGCGACGCCGACGAGAGCCGCGACCTGAAGGTAAGTCCCGACGTCGTGGCCGGACACTCCCTCGGGGAGTACGGCGCGGCCTACGCCGCCGGGTGCTTCGACTTCGAGACCGGCTTGTGGCTGGTGGCCCAGAGGGACCACTTCCTCGCCGAGGCTGCGAAAGAGTGCCCCGGCGGGATGGTCGCGATCCTGAAGACGGACCCGGCCGAGGTCGAGAAGGCGCTCGGCGAGGCCGAGGGGTCAGTGGTCGCCAACTACAACTCGCCCCGCCAGACTGTCGTCTCCGGGCTGCGCGACGCCCTCGGCGACGCGGTCTCCAGGATACGGGGCCGCAAGGTCCCGCTGAACGTCTCTTTCGCCGCCCACTCGCCTTACGTCGCGGCGGCCGGCGAGAAGATGCGCGGCGTCCTCGATTCGGTCGAGTTCCGCGTGCCGCAGGTACCTGTAGTCAGCGCCATGGACGGCGCGGTGCTCACCAGCGCGGAGGCCGTCAAGGAGGCGCTAAAGGGCCAGATGGTCGCCCCGGTGCGCTGGGTCAAGGTCGTCGAGACGCTCGCGAAGATGCGGGTCGAGGAGTGGATCGAGCTCGGCGGCGGCGGCGTCCTCACCCGGATGCTCAGGGACTTCGAGCTGCCCTCCGTGAGCGGCATGACCTTCGAGGACCTGCGCGCCCGCATCTACGGGCAGGCCCAGAACCTGCTGCCGCGCAAGGACGACGGAGAGGTCTCTCAAGAAAGCTCGTGACGGTAGCGGTCGAGGCGCTAGACCCGGAGAGAATGGCTTGGCCGGATTGACGATCCCTTACTGGGAAGTGGCCCTGCGCCTCCTCCTGACGGTCGTGCTCTGCGGCGCCATCGGCTTCGAGCGCGAGGTCCGCGACCAGCCGGCCGGGTTCAGGACGCACATCCTGCTCGGCCTCGGGGCGACGCTCTTCACCCTGGTCTCGGCCTACGGCTTCGAGCCGTTTACGCGGGCGGCTCTGGAGAGCGGCGGCCTGCAGTTCGACCCGACCAGGATCTCCGCCCAGATCGTGACCGGCGTCGGTTTTCTCGGGGCCGGCGCCATCATCCGTCGGGGCGGGGACGTGCGGGGCCTGACCACCGCCGCGAGCCTGTGGGCCACGGCCGCCATCGGCATGGCAGTCGGCGCGGGCTACCTCTTCGGCGCGGCGGCGACCACAGCCCTCGCCATGGCCACGCTCTACGTCTTGCGCACCTTCCGCACCTCCTTCATATACCCGCTGCGCCTCGACTCGGCCGGGCTCGAGATCACCCTCAAAGAACCCGGCAGGGACCCCGAGGGCGTGGTGGAGCTTCTCAGGCGCCACGGCATCACGGTCCGCACCATCGACGTCGAGATAGACGAGGAGCACACCCGCTACAAGCTCCAGGTCCGCATCCCCCCGCCCCACGACATCCACCCAGCCCTCGCCGAGCTCTCGGCCCTCCCCGAGGTCGCCCGGGTCTCTCTCACCGGCCTTAGAGGCTTCGAGTAGAGAGAAGGCCGGGGTGCAAAAACCCCGGCCAACCTGAAGCCTGCTGCCTGTAACCCGAAGCCTACCTCTTCGCCTCGGCCTCCGTCTCGACCTCGGCCTCCTCCTGGGAGACACCGCCGCCGGAGATCTGGACTATCTCGTTCTCGATGGAGGAGACGGTCCCGTCCATGCCTGACCAGACGCCGATGGAGAAGCCCTCGTCGACCGGCTCGCCTATCTTCTGCCCGAAGGAGACCTCGTCGCCCTCGGAGATGAGCGGGGTCGCGGGCTTGAGGAACCGGCCGCCGAGCGGGATGCTGACCGCGCTGACCTTGCCCACCAGCGAGATGACCTCCTCCGGCTTCCTGGTCTTGATGTCGGCGTACTCCTTGGACGCGACCCCCTTCGGGATGACGAGGAACCCGTTGGTGGTGCGCCGCACGTAGGCGTCGCCCTCGCCCAAGGACTCTATCCCCATCTCGTTCAGATAGGGACCGCCGTCGATGACGGAGAGGTTGCCGGCCTCGGCCTCGACGTCCACGCCCGCGAGCTCCAAGAGCTCAGTGGCCGAGGACCCGAGCGGCGCCTCGAAGAGCTTGAGCTCGAGGTCGGGGCCGAAGACCTGCAAAAACTTGGTGGTGACCGGCTTGCCGAGGAAGAGCGCGTTGTAGATGTTCAGGAGGGTCTCTGAGTTGTTGACGATGTGCCCCGCGTCGAGCGGGAGGCCGGGGCGCTTGTTGCCGTCGGGCAGCTCAACCCGGCGAGGCACCCACTTCTCCTTGTCCTCGTTGAAGATGTTCTTGATGAGCGTCTTCTCCTCGCCCATCGAGTACTTGTCCGGCACCAGGCTAACGGAGTAGAGGCCGTCGGCGTGATCCTTGTAGGGCGAGAACCACTCCTCGTCCTTGAAGTGGACCCCCATGATGACGTGCTCGATCCCGAAGATCGTCTTCATAGCGTCGAAGAGCTCGAGGAACTCGTCGAAGTAATCCCGGTGGAGCACCTTGTCAGCCCAGTAGCCTGGCTCCGACTCGGTGCAGTTCACGATCAGGTTCGGCTGCGGGTTCTTCCACTTGAAGTAGGTCGGGAAGCCACCCCCCCCGGCCCCCACGATGCCGGCCTGGCGCATGATCTCGACGGCCTCGTCCCTGCTTAGGGCCTTTACCTCATCGAGGCTACGCTGCTGTAACTCAGCCAAGATTCTTTTCCTCCGGACGCTCTATACATCAGATATTTGCCGTTACAAACGGCTCCCAACTATTACAGCTAGTATAACCTTTGCGCCTTTGTGTTGCTAGTTCGCGCCTGGCTCTTCTGCTACACTCCCGGGTGTCTATGAAGCTCTCCAGGCGCAGCGCCAACATTCTCCTCGCCATAGGCGTCTACATGCTCCTCACCTGGGGGACGCGGCTCTTCACCTTTCTGGGCGAGTTTCGCGCTGGGACGCTGGTAGCACCGGGTATTCACTTCTCGCTCGTCGTCATCGGGCTGGCCATCGGCGTGTACCTAGCCTACCTCGGTGTCAGGGGCCGCAGGGCCACGCGCCGCGGTCTCTAGCGCCGGTAGGAGATCTTCAGGGTGGGCGGATAGCCCGGGCGGTGCCCCTACGCTACCACCCTTGCGGGTAGTCGAGCCTGCTCTCCTGGGGCTTGGGCAGGTCGTCGGCTGAGTAGTTCGGGACGGCGCGGCGCAGGAACTCCAGGGACTTCCCGGCCTCCTGTTCGCGGGCGTGGTAGACCATGGCTTCGACCAGCTCGGAGAGGTCGGAGTCGCCGGGTGGGCTCATGTTCTCAGCGGAGAGCCGGAAGACCATCTGATGGCCGGTCGTCTCCCTCTCCTCCCCCTCCTCGAAGAGCTCCTCCTTCAGCTTCTCCCCGGGGCGGAGGCCCACGAACTTTATCCGGACGTTCGGCGCGCCCATGATCTCGATCATCTTGCGGGCGAGGTCGGTGATCGCGACGGGCCGGCCCATCTCGAGGACGTAGGTCCCGTAGCGTTCTGCCATGGCACCCGCCTGCAGGATCAGGGAGACCGCCTCGGGAATGGTCATAAAGTAGCGGATCATGTCGGGGTGCGTGACGGTTACGGGGCCGCCCGCCTCTATCTGCTGGCGGAAGGTGGGCACTACCGAGCCGCGGCTGCCAAGCACGTTCCCGAAGCGCACCGAGGTGTAGACGGTCTGCGGGTACTCCTCGGAGAGCTGCTTGACTACCATCTCGGCCAGGCGCTTGGTAGCGCCCATCACGTTGACGGGGTTGACCGCCTTGTCCGTGGAGACGTTTACGAACTTGCTAGCCCCGTAGGCCCCGGCGGCGCGGGCGACGTTGAGCGTGCCGAAGACGTTGTTGAGCACGGCCTCCGTCGCCTGGAGCTCCATCATAGGGACGTGCTTGTAGGCGGCGGCGTGGAAGACAAGCTGCGGCCTGAAGCGCTCGAAGACGAAGCTGATGCGCTCCGCGTGGGTGACGTCGCCGACGAAGGTCTCCGCGTCGAAGAAGTCGTCCCTGTGTAGCTCCTCGTTCAGGTAGTAGAGCCCGCTCTCGTCGCGGTCGAGCAGGACGAGCTTGGCTGGGCCGAGGCGCGAGATCTGGCGGGAGAGCTCCCTGCCGATGGAGCCGCTCGCCCCGGTCACGAGGACCCGCTGGCCGTTGATGTAGCCGGAGAGGGCGTCGAGGTCGATGTCTACGGGCTCGCGTCCCAGGAGGTCCTCGATCTGGAGCTCGCGCAGCTTGATGGCCCCCTCGGCCAGAAACTCCCCGAGGTCGGGCATGACCTTCACCTCGGCGGAGGCGCGGATGGAGGTGCGCCAGATCCAGTCCATCTCCTCCCTGCTGGCCTGCGGGGTCGCGATGATGATCTGGTCGATGCCGTGCCGGGAGATGAGCTCCTCGAGGTCCTCGACCACCCCGAGCACCGGGGCGCCCTCTATGTGCCTGCCGACCTCGGCCGGCGATTTGCTGACGAAGCCGACAACCTGCGTCTCCGTAGCCGCCGTGCGCCAGATGTGTCCGGCGAGCGCCACGCCAGGCTCCCCCGTCCCCACGATGGCCGTCCGCGTCCGGCGTCCGACCTCCCTCAAGCTAAGCTCGTAGAAGACCCGCGGGTAGAGCCGCACGGCGACGAGCTGGAGGTAGGCCAGGATCGAGCCGATCAGGACTACCCCCAAGGGGACAGGATGGAGCTTGAGTATCCCGAAACCGTAAGGTCCGACCGCCACGAGCGCGAGAAAGAGCCCGCCGGTGGCTATCGCGGTCGCGCTCAAAACGCGCACGCCCTGGTAGATGCCTGTATAGCGCAGGATGCTCTGATAGACCCCGCTCTCGTTCAGCAGCAGCACGAAAGCCAGCGCGGAGAACAGGGCGAAAGGCCAGAACGTGAGCCAGAATTCCTTCTGCACGTCGCCGTTGAACCGGAAGAGCAGCGCGACGGCGAACGACTCCACGACTATGGCGGCGTCCACCAGCATCGCCGCAGCCCGCCTGAAGGCCGGCGGCGAGCGGTGGAAGCCCCGCTGCAGCCGGTCCAACGAGCGCTTGAGCTGCTCCCCCGCCATCCGTGTGAGCCACATAGGACTGTATTTTAACTTCTATTAAGGTAGGTATCCAGGATAGCTAGCGGCATCAGGCGCCGTCTCCCCGGTCCGCTGGGGCCCCCGTATGA
>JADDPU010000603.1 GCA_016781725.1 Rubrobacter sp.
AGAGTGGTAATAGCCGTCGGCGGCGAGGCGTACGCGGGTTCGGTCAGCACATACCGCGCCGCTATCGACGCTCTCCCCGGTACACCTCCGACCCCATGACGGTCGTGGCGGCTGCCTTTCAGATAGAGAAAGGGGCCCGCCACGGTTCGCCTACTTGCGCATGCCGGGTTCGAGGATCTTTTTACGCAGCCGGATGGAGGCGGGTGTGATCTCGACGAGCTCGTCGTCGCCGATGTACTCCAGGGCGTCCTCCAGGGTCATCTTGCGCGCCGGTGTCAGGTTCAGGGCGTCGTCGGCGCCCGAAGAGCGGACGTTGGTGAGCTTCTTGTTCTTGCACACGTTGACGTTGAGGTCGTTCTCGCGGCTGTGCTCGCCGACGACCATGCCGACGTAGACCTCGGTTGCCGGCGTGATAAAGAAGCTGCCGCGCTCTTGGAGCTTCCAGAGCGAGTACGCGTAGGCGCTGCCAGCCTCGCTGGCGACCAGGCTGCCGTTCTGCTTTCGCTTGAGATCGCCGGCCCAAGGAGCGTAGCCGTCGAAGACGTGGCTCATGATGCCCTCGCCCTGCGTCATGGACAAAAACTGCGTGCGGAACCCGAACAGGGCGCGGGCCGGGATCTTGAACTCTATCCGGGTGCGTGAGCCCTGCGGCTCCACGTCCACGAGCCGGCCCTTTCGGCTGGAGAGCACCCCGATCAGGGCCGAGGCGAACCGCTCGGGAGCGTCGATGACCAGGTGCTCGACGGGCTCGTGCAACCTGCCTTCTATCTCGCGCACTATGACCCTCGGGGCCCCGACCTGCACCTCGTACCCCTCGCGGCGCATGGTCTCGAGCAGGATCGAGAGGTGCAACTCGCCGCGCCCGGAGACCTCGAACTCGTCGGGGCGCAGCTCCTCGACGCGCAAAGATACGTTGGTCTGCACCTCCTTCTCTAGGCGGTCCTTGAGGTGGCGCGACGTGACGTACCTGCCCTCCTTGCCGGCGAACGGGGAGGTGCTCGGCTGGAACAGCATGCTGACCGTCGGCTCGTCTACCGTGATGGTAGGCAGCGCCTCGGGCTCTACGAGGTCGGCTATGGTCTCCCCGATCCGGGCTTCCCCGAGGCCCGAGAGGGCCACGATGTCGCCCGCCCCGACCTCGTCGGCCTCGATGCGCGCGAGACCTAGGTGCGTGAAGGGCTGGGCGATGCGCGCCTTGGTCATCGTGCCGTCCTTGTGGATCAGGTTAACGAACTCGCCGCCCCCGACCCTGCCGCGCCGCACGCGGCCCACCACGATGCGCCCAAGGTAATCCGAGTAGTCGAGGTTGGTGATGAGCATCTGGAAGGGGGCATCGAGGAGAACCTCGGGGGCAGGTATCTCCTCGAGCACCGTCTCGAAGAGATCCCGCATGTCGTCCCTTGGCTCGTCCAGGTCCTTGAAGGCCCTGCCCTCGCGGGCCACGGCGTACAGGATCGGGAAGTCGAGCTGCTCGTCCGTGGCGCCGAGGTCGGCCATGAGGTCGAAGACGAGGTCCACCACCTCGTCTGGCCTGGCATCCACGCGGTCGATCTTGTTGACTACCAGGATGGGCTTGAGGCCAAGCTCGATGGCCTTGCGCAGCACGAAGCGCGTCTGCGGCATCGGGCCCTCGGCCGCGTCGACCAGGAGCAGGCAGCCGTCGACCATGCCGAGGACGCGCTCGACCTCGCCGCCGAAGTCCGCGTGGCCCGGGGTGTCCACTATGTTGATCTTGACCCCTTCGTACTCCACGGCCGTGTTCTTGGCGAGGATCGTGATGCCGCGCTCCCTCTCCAGGACGTTGCTGTCCATGGCGCGCTCGGCGATCTCTTGCCCGTGGCCGAGCTTCAGGGTCTGCCGTAGCAGGCCGTCCACGAGGGTAGTCTTGCCGTGGTCTACGTGCGCGATAATCGCGATGTTGCGGTAATCCATGCTTTCTCCTGATCCAACCTCCCACCGCGCGGGCGGCACCTCGTTCAGATGCGTCGGGGATCGAAGCGACCCACAAGGCCGCGCGGGCACTCAGACCCAGAGTCTACCGCGAAAATGGCCTGACGGCGGATCCTCGGAAGGCTGACGGGGGTGGGCCGGCTGGTATAATGTTCGGGCCGCGCTAAGCGGGGAGCTGGCGATGCCCTGTACCTGCGATCGCCTAGCAGGGCCTAGATCCCCGCCCGAGGCGTGAGCCGGGTCCGGTTGAAACCGGCGCGGCCGGCGTTGATGGTCAGGTCCCGGGCAATGGGGCCCCGTGAACCGTGTCAGGACCGGAAGGTAGCAGCACTAAGCGGGTAACCTCATGTGCTACGGGGTAGCCGGGCCGGAGTCGGCGGCCGGAAGTTCGCCGGATGTGGGATCGTCGACGGCGGGGTGCGCGGCAT
>JADDPU010000497.1 GCA_016781725.1 Rubrobacter sp.
GTCTCCAACTTCGGGACTACGATCCGCATAGACGCCGACTCGGTCTCGCGCCAGGGGCGTGCGGCCCAGGGCGTCCGGGTCATGAACCTCCGCGCTGGCGACTCGGTGAGCGCCATCGCCAAGGTGGTCTCCTCCCGCTCCGCGGACGCCGAAGGGGCTGTGGACGAGCTTTCGCTCGAGGACCTCTCCGGCCAGGAGGTCATCAACGAGTCGGCAGCGGGGCTCCCCGAACCGAGCGAGAACGGCGACGGGGCGGTGCCAGGTGCATAGCGACTGCGACGGGGTGGTCGAGTGCACGGCCCTCGTACTTGCGGAGAGCTGCACGGAGCTCGACGGGAGGCTGACGCTCTTCGGGATACTCGATGAGATCCTGCCCGACGGCGAAACCTCGTTCGTCGTCTACACCAAGTTCGAGGGCTGCGAGCACGCCGCGCACAAGGAGCGTAAGGCGCGCATCCTCATCACCGACGAGGAGGGCGAGATCTTGATGGAGTCGGCCGAGTACTCCGTCCACCTCGACGGGACCGAGGAGCCGGTGACCATAGTCGCGGCCTTCGACCTCCCACCCGACTTCGAGGTCGGGGAGCAACTCCTCTGGGTAGAGGCCGTCCTCGATGAGGAGACCCTCTCCCAGACCGTGGTACGAATCCACGACCGCTACAGTGTTTAAGAGACCGACAGAGGCCAGGCAGAGTCCGGGCCTCTCTTCTATCGTGAGGAAATAGACCATGCCCGAAGATCTGGCGATATTCATCGACTGGGAGAACATCTACATCTCCACGGTCACGGAGTACAAGTCCAAGCCGAACGTCTCGGCTATCCTGGAGAAGGCCCGCGAGTACGGGCGTATCGTCTCGGCGACGGCTTACGCCGACTGGACCGACGGCGACTTCCGCCAGGCCCCGCCGACGCTCTACTCGAACGGCATCGCGCCGCGCTACATCTCCGCCCGCTACTTCCCAGGCGGCAAGAGCCAGAAGCGCCGCACCAACTCCATAGACGTGATGCTGGCTGTGGAGTGCTCTGACTTTCTGCACAAACACCCGCAGGTCGACACGTACGTGCTGGTCACCGGCGACGGGGACTTTATCCCGCTCGTGAGCCTCCTCAGGAGCCAGGGCAAGAACGTGGTAGTGATCGGGGTCTCCGAGGCGACGTCTTACCACCTGATCGAGTCCGCCGACCACTTCGTCTCCTACGCCTCCCTCCTCGAGGAAGACCGCGCCGCGCGCACCCCGAACAAGCAGCCCAAGAAGAAGGCAGTCGACCCTTACCGGGAGCTCGTCCGGGCTGTCGAGACGCTGAAGAACGGCGGCAAGACGCGCGTCCTCGGGCAGGTGAAGCAGCAGATGATCGTGCAGCTCGGCTCTTTTGATGAGCGCAACGCCGGCTTCAAGAAGTTCAAGGACTTCGTGGTCGAGGCCGAGCGCCGGGGCCTCGTGAACACGGTGGATCAGGACCTCGAGCTCCAGGTCTACCTCCCTGATGAACAGGTCCCCGCCGACCCGCAAGACGCCGACCTGGCCTCGGAGGAGCCGAAAGAGGACGGCGCCCGAGACGGGGCTCGCAGCAGGGGCAACGGCAGGGCGGCGCGCGAGGAGCGGCAACCCGACCGGCAGCAGCAGCCCGAGCAGAAGCCCGGCTTCGACCTGCTTGAGGACCTCACGCCCTACGAGTTCAAGACCGTCTGCACGAGCGTCGCGTCGCTGGAGCAGCCGGCGACGTTCGTCGAGATCTTCTCGAGCATCCGGGCGCTGGACGAGCGCGGCGAGCTCGAGCTCTCCCGCGAGGAGATCGGGGACGTCATAAACGCCATGCTCGAGGCCGACTTTCTGAACAAGGTCCGTCAGAAGCCCTACGAGGCGGCCAAGGCCGACATGACCTTCTACGCCCTCAACCCCGACAAGCAGGAGGTCAAGACCGCCCTCAACGGCGGCTGACCCCGCCGAAAGGCGGCGGATCACGTGCCCGACCCGGCCAGCTCTGCGGCCCGCCGGCTGGCGGATGAGCTGGCCGGGGGCGGCGCGCGGGCTGTCGTCCTCGTCGGCAGCCACGCCAGGGGCGACCCAGGCCCAGAGTCCGACGTGGACATCGTCGCCGTCGGGCCCGAGTCTCTCTCGTCGCGGCTCGAACTTCGTGATGGTTTGCTTGTCTCGGTGAGTTCGCGACCACTCGAAGGACACCGACAGGCGCTCGGAGATCCCGCCTCGATCTGTACCGCCGTTCCCGGCTGGCGCGAGGCGGTAGTGCTCTACGACCCCGAGGGACTCGCAGCCTCGCTAGTCAGGGAGGCGAGGAAGTGGAGCTGGACCTCGCTGGAGCGGCGCTGCGACGGGTGGGTGGCAGAAGAGATCACCGGCTACGCA
>JADDPU010000513.1 GCA_016781725.1 Rubrobacter sp.
AAACTTCCCTTCTACGAGGTTCGGTGAACAGCGGAACGAAAGCCTGTAGCGATCTTGGCACAGGGGAAGCCTTGCGGCGAGAACGCGTCGGGTCCGGCCGATCGCGCCTCGAAACCTTGGCGGGTGTTTTCGTTCGAGTAATACTCGGACCCCATTACCGTCGACATGGCGAGCGTCGCCACAAGCCCCCAGCCGAACCCTACCGCCAAGCGTTTCGCGTCCATCAGATACTCTTCTTTCGCCCGTTTGCACCCTCAAAGGAGGCCGCGTCGTCTTCCCCCACCGCGGCCTCGAGGCACCCGCAGAAGCTCGTCTCGGCCTTGCAGGCCCGTCCCGGGTCGTCCTCGAAGAGCCTCCTCTTGTAGTACAGGAGGCTCTCCCGAAAGACGGCCAGTTCCTTCATGCCGCGCTCGGTTTTCTCTAGCTGGGTCTCCAGGACGTTGTGAGAGTAGGTACAAGCTCTCCTTTGTTGCACCCGGCGGCCAGGGAGACTAGCTCCCTTACCTCCTCCAGGGTGAGCCCGAGCAGCTTCGCCCGCTTGACGAACTCCAGGCGCGCCAGCTCCTCCTCTCCGTAGAGGCGGTAGCCGGCCTCCGTCCTCTCCGCGGGCGGCACCAGCCCCTTCTCCTCGTAGTGGTGGAGGGCCTTCACGGAGAGGCCCGTGAGCCGGGCGACCTCTCCCACCGTCAACAGCCTCTCTCCCGCGCGCTTTGTGTCCATCACCTGGACCCTTCGCGCTCGGACCGACTCCCTTCCGCCGGAAGCCCGGCCTCCATCCAATCCTTCTTGCCCCCGGCGTAATCCCTGACGTCCTCGTAGCCCATGGCCGCCAGCTCCCGGGCGGCCTTCTCGGACTTCGGTCACGGCGGGTCCATGCAGTAGACGACGATCTCGGCGCCCTTGTCGGGGATCGCCTCCGGGGCGCGCCCTATCTGCTCCACCGGGATGTTGATCGCCCCCGGCAGGTGCGAGTGGCGGTAGTACGGCTCCTCAAGTGTGTCGACGAGGAAGAACTCCTCGCCCCGGTCCATCTTCTCCTTGAGCTCCTCGCGCGAAATGTTCCGCGTCACCCTATCCTCCTTTGCGGTCTTCCGACCCCTGCCACGAGGCCCTCGCGACCTCCGCCGGCGCAAGACCCCACAACACGTCACCGTAAACCCTCCGCCTACAGGAGGGTCAAGGCGATCTGGAAAATTGCCCGAGCAAGCGTTCGCGTCGGGCCCGCGAACGCCTGCCCCCGTCACGCACGCGGTAGCAGGCCCTTGCCGTGACGAGAGCGCCATCCATCGGTCCTGTCTACCATATCTCGGCCACTCGTATTCGGATTTGTGTATAGGTTTACCAACTCTTTACGGACTCTTTACGATAAGACGAGCACCGCGGGTGTCTTCCGCGCCTCGCGGTTCGCGGGCTTCGAGAAGCCGGCCGCGTCGAACCACTTCGAGCTCGAGGAACACGGACGGGCCGGCGATCGGGCACGCCGGACTTGGCCCGGTCGCCGCCGAGCGGGTAAGGTTCCACGGAGCGCGCGAAGGGACCGGTCGTCGATACGTCTGGCGAGCGGGCGATCTTCCCGAAGAACGTAGCCTTGGAGGGGATCGAAGTGGAACGGAGGAAGCGGTGGTTGGGCCGTGCGAGCGAGGCCGTGCTGCCCCTCGCCTTGCTCGCGGGGCTCGCCGCGTTGATCCGGCCCTCCGACGCGCTCGCCGAGAACTCGGACCTGATGCTCGCCATCCTGGTGCTGACCACCGCGCTGGGCATCGCCCCCGGGCGGTCCTCGGAGTTGAGACGGAGGTGGCGGCTCGTGCTGGCGCTCTCCGTCGTTCCGTTCGCCGTGCTCGCCCCCACGGCCTGGGCGATCGGCCGGCCGTTCGAGAGCCCGACCCGAGAGGGCATCCTGGCGCTCGGGCTCGCCCCCACCGAGGTGGCGGCCGGCGGCCTGGTAGCCCTCGCCGGGGGAGACGCGGCCCTGGCGCTGGTGGCCGTGAGTGGCTCCCTGGTCGTCTCCGCCCTCGCCGGGCCGCTTTTGGCGGCGACGCTCGCGGGCGCGGAAGGAGTTACAGGGGGAGCGGGAGAGCTGGTAGTCCGCTTCGCCCTGGTGGTGATCGCTCCCCTCGTCGTGGGCGCCGGGGCGAGGACGCTCTACCCGAGGCTCGCGCGCCTGGAACCGGAACTCTCCGCGATGAGCACTCTGACGGTCGTCAGCCTGGTGTACGCCTCGTTGAGCGGCGCGGGCGGCGGGGCCTCGCTGGGTCCGGCGCTGCTGGGCTCGGCTGCGTTCCTGGCCGTCTCGGCCGCGTTTGCGCTCGCGGGCGCACGTCTCGTCGGCGCGTACCGCTCGACCGTGCCG
>JADDPU010000004.1 GCA_016781725.1 Rubrobacter sp.
CGAGACCGAAGCGCAGATGGCCGAGACCCTCCACTTCCTACCCCAGGAAGAGCAACACCCCGCCTTCAACTCCCTCGAACGCGCGATCTCCGATCCGGCCAGAGCGAGGAGCGAGGGCTCCGGCACCCCCTTCCGGCTGAACGTCGCGAACGCGGCGTGGGGCAAACGGAATTACCCCTTCGAGCAGGCGTACCTCGAGACGCTCTCGGCCCACTACGGGGCCGGGCTGCGAAAGGCGGACTTCGAGTACCCCGAGAAGGCCGCCGGGGAGATAAACGAATGGATCGCGGACAGCACCGAAGGCCGCATCGAAGACCTCGTACCGCCGGACGCCATCGACCCCGTGCTCACGCGCCTGATCCTCACCAACGCCGTCTACTTCAAGGCGTCCTGGCTGTACCCCTTCGAGAAGGCCAACACCGGCGACGGACCCTTCACCATCGCCGGCGGCGAGAAGGTCGACGTCCCCATGATGCGCCAGACTGAAGAGTTCCCCTACGCGGAAGGCGACGGCTACCAGGCAATCCAGCTGCCATATGAGGGCGAGAGAGCCGACATGCTCGTCATCCTCCCATCAGAGGGTGGCTTCGGGTCGGTCGAGGATCGTCTCGATGCCGGCTTCCTGGAGGGAGTGCGCCGCGGCCTGAAGCCGCGGGGCGTGGAGTTGACCATGCCGCGCTTCGACTTCGAGACCGACCTCGACCTCAAAGAGCGGCTCCGGTCGATGGGCCTGAAGCTCCCGTTCGACGACGACGTGGCGGACTTCGGCGGCATCACGCAAGAGGAGCACCTGTACGTCTCCGACGCCCTGCACAAGGCCACCGTTACGGTGGACGAGAAGGGCACGGAAGCCGCCGCCGC
The DNA here is from genome assembly GCA_016781725.1 of Rubrobacter sp. Taxonomy (GTDB): domain Bacteria; phylum Actinomycetota; class Rubrobacteria; order Rubrobacterales; family Rubrobacteraceae; genus Rubrobacter_D. The sequence goes on from JADDPU010000004.1 coordinate 862, forward strand.
TACCGCGGTGATCATGCAGGCGGAGTCTGGCGGGCCCATCGCCCGAACGAAGATGACCCTCGACCGTCCCTTCATCTTCGCCGTCGTGGAGCGGGAGACTGGCACTATCCTGTTCCTCGGACACGTCACGAACCCGCGGGAGTAGCCTGGCAGGATCGCCCCGGAATCATCTTCTCCGGCCCGCGTGTAGAATGGGCCGAAGCGGTTTGGGGGCCGCCAGTTTCCGATAGCAGGGAGGTTCGGACCGGTGGAGACGCAATTACAGTACGGCAAGGGCGACCTGACCGTGGAGGTGCCCTCGTCTGACGTTACCGTGCTGGCGCCCAAGACCGAGGAGGGTCTGCCCGACGAGGCCGCGGCCTTCAGGGAGGCGGCGCGGGACCCCATCGGGGGCAGGCCGCTGCGGGAGATCGTAGGCGCCGGCGAGCGGGTCGCCGTGGTGATCCCCGACATAACCCGCGCCCTGCCGCGCGAGCGCCTGCTGCCGTGGCTCTTCGAGGAGCTCTCGCACGTCCCGCCAGAGAACGTCACCATCGTGAACGGCACGGGCTCCCACCGGGCCAACACCGAGGAGGAACTGGCCGCGATGGTGGGTCCCGAGGTGTACGGGCGCTACAGCGTCGTCAACCACGACGCCCACGACCCCGCGACGCTAGAGTTCGTCGGCAAGTCCCTCACCGGGCGGGATCTCTACATGAACCGCGAGTATGTGCAGGCGGACCGGCGCATAGTCATGGGGTTTATAGAGCCGCACTTCATGGCAGGGTTCTCCGGCGGGTACAAGGGCATCTTCCCCGCGGTCGCCGACGTCGAGTCGATCATGGACTACCACAGGGCCTCGGTCATCGGCCACGAGCGCAGCACGTGGGGGGTCCTCGAGGACAACCCGACGCAGGACCAGATCCGGGCGAACGGCTCCCTCCTGCCGGTGGACTTCTGCGTAAACGTGACCCTCAACCGCGCCCGCGAGATCACCGGCTTCTACTGCGGCGAGGTCCTCGCCGCCCACGCCGCGGGCTGCGAGGCCAACATGCTCACCACCATGGTCGCCTGCGAGCGCGAGTACCCCATCGTCGTCACCACCAACGGCGGCTACCCCCTCGACCAGAACCTCTACCAGGCCGTCAAGGGCATGTCCGCAGCCTACCAGATCGTCTCGGAAGGCGGCCTCATCATCTGCGCCGCCCGCTGCAACGACGGCTTCCCCGAGCACGGCAACTTCCGCAAGATGCTCCTCGAGCACGACTCCCCGGAAGCCATGCTCGAGACCATCCACTCCCCAGGCTTCTCCACCTTCGACCAGTGGCAGGTGCAGCTCTTCGCCCAGATCCTGCAAAAGGCCCGCGTCGCCCTCTACAGCGAGATACCGCCGGATGACGTGCGCCGCGTCCACCTCGAACCCGTCGCGGACATCACAGCCCGCATCTCGGAGGAACTAGAGACCATCGGCGCCGACGCCCCCGTAGCCGTCCTCCCGGAGGGACCGATG